>DRJJ01000134.1 GCA_011052255.1 Gammaproteobacteria bacterium
CCGCCATCACCAGTACTGATGCAGTCCTGATGCTGATTAATCCTGAATTTCCTGACATTTTATCCTGGTCTCAAACAATAGCTGTTAACCGCACTCAGCAAGATCGTGAATATACTCGAATCGTAATTATTTACAAAACATGCTTAAAAATTACGGAACATCCACTACGGACGCCAGCATGAAACCCTTATTGTTCACCACGTGCCTCGATTTCCATTTGCTCCAGACTGATGTGCCTGACGTCCTTGCCTCGCACGAGATAAATCACATACTCACTCAGGTTACGCGCATGGTCACCAATACGCTCTAGTGCTCGTGCCGCCCAGATGACATTCAGTGATGTCGATATCAGGCGCGGATCTTCCATCATAAAGGTAATTCGTTGACGAATAATGCCTTCATATTCCTGATCGACATTGGCATCATCCTGCGCCACCGCCAGCGCCTGCTCTACGTCCGTACGTGCAAAGGCATCCAGCGCCTTGTGCAGTTGTTCATGCGCACATTTGCCCAGGCTCATGATCTCCATATACTGATTTCTGGGACGTTCTGTTTCGGCAAGATGTATTGCCATACGGGCCACTTTTTCTGCCTGGTCACCAATACGCTCCAGGTCAGTAATAGTCTTAATCACGGCAATGATTAGACGTAAATCACTGGCCGCAGGCTGACGGCGTACCAGTGTCTGGGTACATTCTTCGTCAATCGCTACTTCAAAAGCATTAACCTGGTAATCGTTAACGATTACCGTCTCGGCAAGTTTTACATCACCTTCGACCAGCGAGGTGACGGCATCATAGACCTGCTTTTCTACCAGCCCGCCCATTGCCAGCACACGGCTGCGAATATCTTCCAGTTCTGCATTAAACTGCTGCGAGATATGTGTGTTGGTTTTTATATTATCCATAATTGCTCCTGGTGTATCATTGTTCCTGATGTTGCACTTTTTTATCTGTTATGTCACAGGGATTGCCGAGCCACGACAGCAAATAATCTGAACTCTCATCCATAACGCCCGGTAATATAGTCTTCAGTCTGTTTCTTGCCCGGGTTGGTAAACAGGGTATTGGTATCGTTAAATTCGATAATTTCACCCAGATACATAAATGCCGTGTAGTCTGAAACACGTGCAGCCTGTTGCATATTATGCGTCACGATGACAATAGTATATTCTGATTTTAGTTCATATATCAGCTCTTCGATTTTCAGAGTCGAGATCGGGTCCAGCGCTGATGCCGGTTCGTCCAGCAGCAAGACCTCTGGCTCAATCGCGATTGCACGCGCTATCACCAGCCGTTGCTGCTGACCACCGGACAGTCCCAGTGCATTATCATGCAGTCGGTCCTTGACTTCATCCCACAACGCGGCTCTACGCAGAGACTGCTCAACCACATCATCCAGCCGCCGTCTGTCCTTGATACCCTGTAAACGCAAACCGTAAGCAACATTTTCATAGATCGATTTCGGGAACGGGTTGGGGCGCTGAAACACCATGCCAATGCGACGACGTAAATCGGCCACATCCACGTGACGATCATAGATATCATCATCATCAAGCAGGATACCACCGTCGATACGTACCGCATCAACCAGATCGTTCATACGATTGAAGCAGCGTATCAGGGTTGATTTTCCACAACCACTGGGGCCAATAAAAGCGGTGACTCTTTTGCGTGGTATGACCAGATCAATATTGTTCAATGCCTGTTTCTCACCGTAGTGCAGACTTAGTGACTTGACCTGCAGGCAGATATCTTCCTGTTCCAGTGATACCTGAACATTATCACGTGCAATCTTGCTCATATCGATTGCATGGGTCTGTGTTGTGTTTTTACTCATGTTCTATCATCCTTCCAGCGCGCGATATTTTTCACGCAAGCGATTTCGCACCAGAATCGCAGTAAGATTCAGCGCCACAATCACCAGTACCAGTAACAGAGCCGTCGCATATACTAATGGTCGGGCCGCTTCTACATTCGGGCTCTGGAACCCGACATCATAAATATGAAAACCCAGGTGCATGAATTTTCGGTCCAGATGTAAATACGGGAAGTTCCCATCCAAAGGCAGTGACGGCGCCAGCTTCACTACACCCACCAGCATCAGTGGTGCCACTTCTCCGGCTGCGCGTGCAATCGCCAGGATCATACCGGTCATCATGGCGGGACTGGCCATCGGCAGAACCGTACGCCACAGGGTCTCTGCCTTGGTTGCACCCAGAGCCAGACTGCCTTCACGAATTGAACGTGGAATACGTGACAGGCCTTCTTCTGTTGCGACTATGACCACCGGTACAGTCAGGATAGCCAGTGTAAACGCTGCCCACATAATACCAGGCGTGCCAAAGGTCGGCGCCGGCAAGGACTCAGGGAAAAACAGCTGGTCAATATTACCACCCAGAAAATAAACAAAAAAGCCGAGACCAAACACACCATAAACGATGGACGGCACACCGGCCAGATTATTAACCGCAATTCGTATTAGCCGGGTCAGCGGTCCCTGTTTTGCATATTCGCGTAAATACACGGCCGCAATCACACCAAACGGTGTCACCAGAACCGACATCAACAAGACCATCATCACCGTGCCGAAGATGGCCGGGAAGATTCCGCCTTCGGTATTGGCCTCGCGTGGCTCATCGCTGACAAATTCCCAAATTTTGATAAGATAAAAACCTGCCTTGTCCAGTACACCCATCGCATTGGGACGGTATGCGCGAACGATTTTCTCCATCGGCAAACGTACGACTCTGCCATCCATAATTTCCATGTCGATACTGTCGCGTCTTATTGCCTGATATAACGTCAGCAGTTTCTTCTGCAACCCTTCATATTCTTTATTCAGGGTCTGCTTCTGATCGTCAATCTCTTTTAAGGCAGCCTGATCCAGCTCACCATCCAGCTCCAGCCGTCGCTGATGTAAACGCAGCCTTTCCAGTTCAGCATTAATTGAACCGATATCAGATTTTGCTATCTCACTGATTTGGCCTACCAGTTCTTCTGTACGCAGTAGACGTTCCTGCAACAGCTGCCAGTTAGCACCATCGGCGCTATCCAGTTTTTTATCATTCTCGTAAACAGCTTTCAGGAACCCATAAAAATTACCCCATTCCCGCCGTTCAAGTACGACGATGGATTCAGGAAATTGCGGGTTAGTCAGATTGGTCTCGCTTAACCAGCGGAAATCAAGGCCCTGTACATCGCGGTTACCTGTTTTGATCAGGTCACGTCGAACCTCGACAACATCTGCCGGAA
>DRJJ01000135.1 GCA_011052255.1 Gammaproteobacteria bacterium
GCAGTGAGATCAAGGACCTGTTTGCTTACTGCCGGCTGGCGGTCAATGTCGAGGACGACGCAGCTTTTTTGCGCGTGATCAATACCCCCAAGCGCGGACTCGGCCCGGCGACCATGGAAAAGCTCACCACTTTTGCGCAGCAGCAGGAGACCAGCCTGTTGCTGGCCTGCTATGACGATGCACTGGAAAGCCAGATGAAACCCGATGCGGCACGGCGCTTACGTGAATTTGCTTCGTGGTTCCTGCCGGTCACCGAACTGGCAGAAGACGGCGACCCGATCGAAGTCATCCGTACCCTTATCCGCGAGACCGATTACGAAAACTGGCTGCGCGACCAGAGCCCGGACCCGGAAAGCGCCCAGCGCCGTCTCGACAACGTGGAAGAGCTGGTGGACTGGTGCAAGCGTCTGGCCAGCAAAAATCCGCAGCACAAGTTGCAGAACATCCTCAACACCATTCAGTTGCTTGACCGGCTGGATCGTAATGAGGACGAGGAACAGAGCAACCAGGTGCAGCTGATGACCCTGCATGCGGCCAAGGGACTGGAGTTTGACCACGTTTTTCTGGTTGGCGTTGAAGAAGAGCTGCTGCCACATCGCAACTGCATGGATGAGGCCGGCATAGAAGAAGAACGCCGCCTGGCCTACGTCGGCATCACCCGTGCGCGCCAGACCCTGACCCTGACCCATGCGCGTCAGCGTCAGCGCTATGGCGAGGTCATCGACTGCGAGCCCAGCCGTTTTCTGACCGAGCTGCCACAGGAACTGGTGGAATGGGAGAGTAAAATCACCCGTACACCGGAGCAAAAGAAAGAAACCGGGCGCGCGCACCTGGCGCAGATGCGCGGGATGCTGGCAGATTAGGCACCGCAAACCAGTATCGTAGGATGTGGTGAAGAACGAACCGCATCCTACGGGTTGGCAGAAAAAACACGCATAAAAAAGGCCCGCCACGGTAAGCCGTGGCGGGCCTTTTTACAGCAGTTTAAGTCTTACTCTGCACTCAAACCTGCTTTATCCAGCATCGCGGTAATGGCGGCCTTGAGCTGCGCATCGTCCATACCGGCACCCTGCGCTGGCATATTGCCCTTGCCGTTTTTCGCATTGGCAACCAGTGCCGCCATGCCCTGGCCTACGCGAGGTGTCCAGTCATCCTTGCTACCCACCTTCGGGGCACCCAGAACACCTGATCCATGACAACCCATGCAGGCGCCGGGTACTTCCGGGCCAGAAGCGGCTGCCGTGGCCGCGCCTGCGGCGGCTGCCCCACCAACCGTTACCTCACCCACCGGCTTAATGCGTGCGAGCATCGCTTTTTCACCCAGCTTGTTACGCTCGACCTGGGATGTATCCTTTGTAACCGTCTGTGCTATAACGAAAATAGCTACTCCAAGCACTACCAGAGCCAGAATAAATAGTATTAAATTACGTTTTACCGCTGAATCATCACTCACGAACTTCTCCCCATCGGATCATCTATAGTCGTCACGATACGGAAATTACGGCCCGTATCAAAGCCTGGAAATTGAACGGTGCATTATACCGACATTCGGGCAACAGGGAAATCACACCATTTTATGGGCGTTATAGACGGCCGTGATAGCAACCGGTAACATATGGGCGATTACACGCCACGGATGGCTAGAAAACTGCTTAATACTGCGCCCGTAGCTCAGCTGGATAGAGTACTGCCCTCCGAAGGCAGGGGTCGCGCGTTCGAATCGCGCCGGGCGCACCATATAGAGTAAAAAGGCCCTCCATGATTTGAGGGCCTTTTAGTTTTATGCTGATGCTTATTCTCAGGCCTTACCCGCCTGCCACCACAGCTGAGGGCAGGCGGAGCAGCACCTGACAGGTCTAGTCGTGATCTTCGTCGTCATCCTCATCAACAACGATGGTGGTGGTAGCCGAGCCGCCTGCGTTAAAGCTGACTGTGATGGTATACAGACCTTCTTCGCTGCCCACCTTGACCGGCACATTGAAGAAACTGCCATTACCGCCAACGACGGTCAGGGCAGAACTTGCCTGTATTTCACCACGGCTGCTGGCCGTGGGTCCGGACATGATGATTGTACCTACCGGGTTGCCGTTCTCTTCCAGTGTCGCCGTCCACGGGCGTGATGCATCGACACGGTAACCAACATTGGCAATCCCGGGTTGTTTGATATAGGACTTGCCGGTCGCATCCAGCGATTCAAACATAATGAAGCGCGGGGCATATGGCACACCATCTGAAAAACTGCTTCCGGCGGGACGTGTTGAGTTGCTTAACATGGTCCCCGGCGCCACATGCTGGAAATCGATCAGTTCGACCACTTCCGGTGGTGCACCGCGAGTACGAATACCTTCATTCGATATATGTACCTGACGTCCGACGCTTGCCGCAAATACCACATCGCTATAACCCTGCTCTACCAGCTTGCCTGAGCTCTTGTAGATGCGCACCGCAATACTGCCCACGGTACCAGCCGGGCCGTTATAGAACGGGGTACCGCTATCGGTACGGTTTTTTGAATCGGGTCTGACATGAACAACCTTGAAACCGATTTCATTAGCACGCGCACCTTCCAGACCGTTTTTGCCGTGACCACCGGCAGGTCTGATGATGATCAGATTATGGTTGCTGGCATCGGTTTCCAGATTCCAGTTACCTTCATCGACGCCACCAGTATTGTTGGCCTTGATCGGATTCTGTGGCCCGGTTGTTAATATCACACTGCGATTATTAAATAGTGGAACCGGCGTACCGTCTGCCAGATGGTTGCGCATATAGGTTCCGGACAATTCGATTTCCATCCAGCCTCCGGCCGGAATCTGGTGCCCAAAGTTCTCTGGATCAAATGCGGTACGAGCGGCTGCTTTTTTCGCATTCAGCAGGATATTAAATTCGGTTGGCTCTCCTGCAACCAGACCATTGCTAACCACCGGCGCACTGACGATAACGCTAATGATATTGCCGTCACCTTTTTCCTTTTCGCTGGCAGATACTACGCTGGCCATGCCAGCCAGTGTTACCAGCAAAAAAAGCGAACCCCATTTCCTGAAACCTTTAATATTCTTTACGGACATAACTGCAAACTCCTTCTCTGTTGTTATATAAACCACCGGCCCGGTTTTGTAACAGCACTCCTGATGCCAGCATTTTGCTGTACAGCTTTAAACCCTGTCTAAACGTGTATTACATTCCACCCCTGTGTCAGGCGCAGATCGATTTGCTGATTGACAGAGGTGACCACCATTACCTCTGGAAATAGATTCAGTTCTGCGAGAGACAGATTTCGCCGTTGAATGGTATCGCCGCAGGCGATAAACACGACGTTGTCATATTGATTTTGTATCGCGTGTATTTTCTTTGCATAGGAGGACATATCCTGGCGTAGCAGATTTAGTCCGTCACCATTGGCAAGCACTTCGATACGTACCGCTATCTGTCTGCGTTCTGCTGCGGACAACAGCATATCTATTTTCTCAAAAAGAATTTTTCCGGCCTGCGTATCACTACGCTTTATATGTAACACAACTTTTACGGCGGCATGGTTAAGTGCGGAATCGAGAAGATTTTTGATTGTTGTTTGTTCCAGGCCCCGTGCCGTTGTGACATTCATTGGCGTGTATTCGTTAATCGGAAAAAGTGCCCACATAACCCAGCCTGCAAACATCAGCGTAACGACTCCGAAAGCCACCTGGCTGCAACAATTTTTATTATCACCGATCCTCACGGGTATTAGTGCCGCAGAGCCCTCCGGTTTTGCCGTATGCACCATTATTTTCAGTTGTTGCAGTACATGTAGTCTTCGTTGCAACCCGGGGTTCCTGGTCACTAATACCTGGACACGCATCATTTCAATCTCGTCCAGCTCCTGATCTATATAGGCATTCAGGATTTCGTCGGACACATAATCACTGGTTCTCATGTTACTTCCCGTATCATGGTTACATTGTCAATATCGCGTACGATGCCATGCAAATCGTCATACAGCAGATCACGTAAACGCGAGCGTGCACGGCTTAACCGGCTCATCACTGTGCCAATGCGAATATCCAGCGCAAGTGACACCTCTGTATAGGACATGCCTTCCATGTCAACCAGTGTCAGCACGTGGCGTTGATCAACATTCAGTCGCTTGATCGCGTGCCGCACACGCTCGATCAGGTATTCACGATCAACTTCATGATCGGGGGTATGGTTATACTCCAGATCAATATCATCCAGGTTCACTGTGGGTTTTATTCGTCGCAGGTGCTGGTGATGCGCATTGGCCAGTATTTTGATAAGCCAGCCTTCCAGTGCCTGTGTGTCACGTAACTGTGACAACTTGTCCAGTGCAGTAAGCAGCGCCTCTTGCACCAGTTCATTTGCGAGGTCCGGGCCACAACTCCATGACAGCGCAATGCTATAAAGCCTGGGTCGCATCGCCTCGATACGCTGTTGACATTTTTTTCTTGTAAATACCAGCATGGTCTATTTTACGCAATGATTCCTTTTGCATGAATAACAAGGATGCCTCAGGTGGAGATTTATTCCATCTATTTACGATATTATTTTTTAATTCGCAAAAATGATAATAGGTGAATACCATTACCTGCATAAAAACAGGGGTAGAAACCATGCCCTTATTATTGCTTAACTGACCTACTCAGGATCAATCAGATGACCAGGCCTGCTATCCCATGCGTTGGCTCAGCACCCTCCATGGCACACCACATAAGATAAAGGGCCTTCACTGGGAAGGCCCTTGTTTTCATATAAACAGGTTAAACATGAACTACTAATACATTGAATATTTACAGAGAATAAAGTTATCTGCCTTTAGTATTCACAAATACTAGAGATTAAAGCGTGCTAATTTGTGCCTGGATATTCTGATTTAAGTTTTGAATCCAGCCATTGTAGTTACTATGTATATTTGTTCCATCATAGTTTAAATTCTTACTGTCTTTATACATAATGGTGTAACTTTTTTTATCAAATGTAATATCTACGATTGCAACATGGCTGCGTAAAATCAATGTAGCAAGTAGGTGGCCATCCCGGTCGGACTTCATCTGCCAACCTAAAGCTGATCCTGCACGTATTATGGCTTTCTTAATATCTGCAGAAGAATGTGTTGCACTAATGTTAATGGGTGCATTATCAATATTCAGAATTGGCGAAGACCGACAAGCCGCTAACAGAAATACTGCCGCATAAAACACCACA
>DRJJ01000136.1 GCA_011052255.1 Gammaproteobacteria bacterium
ACGAAGTCTGGCAAGCTCCAGCTTATCTGGAGCTTGCCATTCCTGATAATTCCGGTATTATGCCGGTTCCTTGGGCCGTTAGCTCAGTCGGTAGAGCAGTTGGCTTTTAACCAATTGGTCCGGAGTTCAAGTCTCCGACGGCCCACCATTCCCCCCCCCAGTGTATTTTTAGCTTCGTACCGGAGCTAAGCCGTCTGCGATCATGGGCGCGTGGATAGTCATTCCATGCCAATCTACTGTCCAGTTGTGTCATCTTGCCTGAAAAGCATGGCAACCATTGTTTCTGCCGTTATGTTTGTCATAGGGTGTGTCGTAGAATAGATATGACGACATAAGCGGTGTGACAGGTAGAAACGAAATGGGAAAGATACACGACTTGTCGGTAAACTGGTTAACCGAGCAGGACAGGTTAATAGTGGGAGAATTATATATATCCCGCTATTACCCGGTGTCAGCATCTAAGGCAGGAGTTTTTACCATCTGAAATTCCCATCGGGGTTTCTGTCCGCCTGCCGGCACCAGCTGGCATATGATGCCAACAATAAGCGATATAGATTGCAGCTATCGGCTGTGCAAGCCAGCCTGTTTCGAGAAAAAATGGAATAGGCAGTGTGAATTTCGGGATATTCCGGGTTGAATAGTGTGTGTTCCCGATGTGTCAGCGTAAAAAAAGCCCCTCTTATGTAAGCACATGGGAGGGGCTTTTATTATTACTGGATGATAACAATCAGAGTTCGATGCCCGGGTTACCTTCCATGCCGATAAGCTTGGGTTGATTGAGATCTGATATCTTGATCGTCTTGTGCTGGCGCAGGTAGTCTGCAACCGCATCCCAGATAGGCTGGCCGTCAAGAGGCTGGGCTACACTGGCCCACCCTGCGACGACGTAATTTTTACTCGCTTCCAGCGGCTTGCCATTGAGTTCCAGCTCGGTAATACGTTTACCAATGGACTCGTTCGGATCGATGGTATATTTCAAACCACCGACACGTACCATGTCGCCACCTTGTTGATAATAGGGGTCAGGGTTGAACAGGTTGTCTGCGACATCTTCCAGGATCAACTTGATGGTTTCACCTGTCATTTCGTTGCGGGTGGTCGTTGGATAGGTAAGCGCGGTTTGAGTCATTACATGCTCAAAGGTGATTGGCTGGCCGGCCAGTACGCTCACACCCCAACGGAAGCCAGGTGAGAAAGCCACTTCCGCATCCTTGACCTCCATCAACGCATCACAGATCAGTTGGTCAAAGGTGCCGTTGAAGTTGCCGCGGCGATAGAGTACGTCATCAGCGATTGCCAGCTCTTCCTCAAGCCTGTTTTTCATGTTGAAGGTTTCACCCTGATAGGTTACATCCTGATCGCGCATCTTCTCGATGTATGTGGCCATGGTGACATCAGGCTCAATCAGGTTTGAGAAAACCGGTAACAGCTTGAATCGGTAATCTCTTACCTTGCCATCCTTGACTTCAAAGTCGAGTACACCCAGGAATTTACCATTCGAGCCTGAGTTAATGACCAGTGTTTTTCCGCCAGCATTGCTGACTTCAATCGCTTCAGGCACCGCATCATGTGTGTGGCCGCCCATAATGGCATCGATACCGGTAACACGGCTTGCCATTTTGAGGTCTACATCCATACCATTGTGTGACAGTACGACCACTACTTGCGCGCCCTTGTCACGAGCCTGGTCGACGTATTCCTGCATGCTGTCATCGCGTATACCAAAGCTCCAGTTAGGAACCATGTAACGCGGGTTGGCAATAGGGGTATAAGGGAAAGACTGCCCTATTATTGCAGTCGGTACACCATTGATTTCTTTTATGACATATGGCTGGAATACACTCTCTTCAAATTCATTGTCAACCACGTTCTGTGCGACAAAATCGATGTGTCCGGCAAAGTCATTTTCAATAATTTCCTTCACCCGGTCAGCACCAAAAGTATATTCCCAGTGCCCGGTCATGACGTCTACACCAAGTAATTTCTGCGCATCAACCATATCCTGCGCATTGGTCCATAAACCGGTTCCGGAACCGCCACCCCAGGTATCACCACCATCGAGCAACAGTGAATCAGGGCGCTGTGCACGGACAGATTTAACCAGCGTCGACAGGTGAGCAAAACCGCCTACTTTGCCATATTTGTTGGCAGCATTTTCAAAATCCAGGTAGGTATAGGCGTATGAGTCAAGCGTATTGGGTTTCATGTTGAAGTGCTTCAGGAAACTGTTACCTACCAGATGAGGGGGGTTACCCTTCATTCCTGCCAGGCCCATATTGATATTGGGTTCACGGAAGTAAATTGGCAGCAGCTGTCCGTGGCAGTCTGTATAGTGCAGTAGTGACACATTGCCGAAGGGTGCTATTTCATATGGGTTGGAAGGGCCCTTGACTGGCTTGACGCCGCCTGCAGCCTTTGTGGTTGCGCCTTGTTGACTCTGGGAGCTGGAGTCACAGGCAGCGAGATTGAAACCGGCAGCACTGGCAACGGCCAGCATTTGCATAAATTCACGGCGAGACATGTTCATGCGAGTATTCCCTCCAGCAGGAATTAAAATTTAGAAAAAATCTTCGGCTTAACTATTTTTAGATATATGCCGCTATCTGCCGGAGGACGAGTCTATTGCATATTTATAGACTGAAAGTTAACGTTCACTCTGGCATAAGAAATGACATTATAGCGATATGTGTTCTCAAATGACAGCCCCAAGCGCTTGATAGACGTCAGTTTTTAAGGATAATCATGGTGTTCAGGCAATAAAAAACCCGGTCTGGTTACCCAGGCCGGGTTTTGCAGTCCTGTACAGACTGACAGTTCTGCCTACTGACGTAGACCTGGAGCGTTGACTTCCTGACCATTACTTATGTATTGGTGGAAATACTCCAGTGCTGTGTACTCAGGGGACTGAGCCTTGAATGGTTTTGCGCGAACCTGCTTGTTACAACCACCGTAACGTCGTTGCAGGGTACCTAAACCGGCAAGAGGACCCGTTTTACCCTTGGCTGCAGACTTCTTCTGCCACTTCTTACGCCATGCAGGCCAGTGTGTTACCTGGCCTATTGCAGTACCCATCAAGTTACCGCGCACCATTCCGCCGGCATTGCTCACATGACAATCAGCACATGAAAAGTTGAGCTGACCGCGTTTGGCATAGAAGAATTTTTTACCTTTCTCATATATGGCCAGTGAGCGCGGATCATTTGAGATTTTGATGTTAATTATTTTGCCACGTGATGTATAGCCCATGTATGCAGAAACGGCTGCCATTTTGCCTTTTTTCCACTTGTAGGGTTTTTCACCATTTGTTTTGCGACAACTATTGATAGCAGCCTCCAGAGTAACGACTTTTCCCGTTTTGCGATCGAAGAATGGGTAGTTCTGACGGATGCCAATACCACCATTTTCAAAGCAACTCGCATAGCTTTTGCCGTTCTTGAAAGGTTTATTGAACTCCTTTTTACCAACCGCTATGGCGTCTTCATAGGGCGGTGCAAAGTCTTCAAATTCCAGCCAGGCTTCGCGACGGTCAGCATCCAGTGCATAGATGCCATCCTTGAGGTCTTTAAATTTTACGTTCGGAAATTTCTTTTGATAAAATGAACGCAACGCTTTCAGATCGTCGCTCGGTGCTGCTTGCGCAAGTATCGGAGCAATTCCAATGATGCCTGCCGTTGCGGCTATGAGTATGAGTTTTTTCATTCTACTCCTCCAGTTCTTCGTCTGGTACATAAGTTTTATAAATTATTTAATAGTGGCTTCAGTCGAGCTGGAGTCACCCTTGTTGTCGGTCCAGCTCAGTTTGAGCTTATCACCCTTGCTGGCGCCCTTGAACTTGAACGA
>DRJJ01000137.1 GCA_011052255.1 Gammaproteobacteria bacterium
AAAACCGGGTCACATTTTGCGGTGTCATACGAAAACGGGGAAGTACAGTTACTGGATGAAAATCTGAAGAATTTACAGCGCCTCGATGCGGGTGATCGCAATGCACTGTCGTTGCGCTTCTCACCGGATGGTAAAACTCTGGCGGCCGGCACCTGGTTCAAACTGGTTGAATGGGATCTGGCCACAGGAAAAAGAAAAATTCTTCCTACAGAGCATCTGGGGGCCATTATAGCGATTGATTACAGCCCGGATGGTAAACAACTGATTAGCCTGGGTCGGCATACCGATGCCAATTTACGGCTGGTAAATAGTGAGAATGGAAAGGTCCAGCGGCGCCTCGCTGCGCACGGTCTGTGCGGTTGGTACGTTCGGTATAGCCCGGATGGTCGCTATATCGCGTCTGCTTCTGAAGACGAAAGTATTCGTCTGTATGATGTGAATAAACCGTATCAGCCGCAGTGGCAGCAGGAATGAAGTATATGTATTTTGAACCAGGCAGCTCTATTGCCCCCTCTCCCTCAGGGAGAGGGTTGGGGTGAGGGGATAAAACAGGTAATTATGCTTTTATATTCCCTCATCCTGTTCTTCTCGGCTCGGGTTCCGAACTTCGCCCTACCTCCTCCATCCCTGGAGTCGTCACTGGGGGAGAAGGGATTGCTTCGTTTATGTGTTTTTGCAATATTCACATTATTCCTGAGCGCCTGCGCAACCCAGCCATACTACAAAGCCAACGCCATTTATCCAGATGCACACGACGGCGGCAGCATCGTCGAATTCAGCCCGAATGAACGCATTCTGATCTCGGGTGGCTGGGAAGGGCGAGTTCGTTTGTGGTCGTTGCCGAGTGGTGAGGCTTTAAATGACTGGCAGGCGCATGACGATACGGTTAACGGTATCGTGTTTGTTTCCAGTACCCGCCTGATCACCGCCGGTTATGATGCCCATCTGGTTAGATGGTCGATAGAAGGTAAAAAACTGCAGGATAAAACGCTGCCTTCTGCGGTAACCCATATGATTGCTGCAAAGGATCAAGGCTGGTTGATCACCGGCCATGCAGACGGCTGGGTCAGGCTGTGGGCTATTTCTGATTTCAAACCGATTACAGAGCGGCAGTTGCATTCCGATCAGGTGGCGGCGCTGGCCTATGATGCGACCAGTGGCAAGATTGCGTCCAGTGATACTGGCCAACAGGTTATGCTGTGGCAGCCGGGTAGTGAGCCAGTGGTACTACAGTCACCCGCCAGCTACTCGCGCACACTGGTGTTTTCTGCCGATGGCATGCGGCTTTATGGCGGTGGCTGGTTTGATCTGTTTCAGTGGGATACCGACACCGGCAAACTCAAGGTCATCGCAACCGAACATGCGGGCATTATTAAATCACTGGACCGTACGCCGGCAGGGCAATTGGCCAGTATCAGCCGTCAAACAGACAGTTCGGTGTATCTGCTCGATGCCGACAGTGGAGTCGTCAAGCAGCGTTATCAGCCACATGAATTGTGTGGAGGTTATATCCGCGTATCACCCAGTGGTCGTTACTGGGCGACCACCAGTGATGATGCCAGTGTGCGTTTCTGGGATCATCAGCATCTTGAATTGTCCGAGTAAAACTTTTCATGCCTGAAGCAGATGTGACGCTATGGGGTCTGTTCCTGAGCGCATTTCTGTCATCAACCCTGTTACCGGGTGGTTCTGAGTGGATGCTGGCCTGGCTGGCATCACAGCAGCAATATAATCCTCTCATGCTACTGGGGCTGGCGACACTGGGTAACACGCTAGGTGGTATGAGTTCGTGGCTGTTAGGCTGGATAATCGCTGTGTGGTATCCGGCCCGCCGACTGGACAAGGCGCACCACCAGCGCGCGCTGGAACGTATACAGGGCTATGGTGCACCGATACTGCTGTTGTCGTGGCTACCGGTAGTGGGTGATCCATTGTGTCTGGCGGCGGGATGGTTGCGCATACACTGGCTGGCGGCACTGCTTTATATCACGCTGGGCAAGGCGCTGCGTTACGCGGTGCTAATGTTCGTGTTTAGCTAGAGAAAGTTCCCTCTCCCCCAGGGAGACGGCTACAGGGATGTAGCCGGTAGGGTAACGCAGGACGCAGTTACCGAGGGTTAGGGTGAGGGGATAAACAGAGTTTTCTGCTTCGATAACAACCCGTGCAATATGGTAGACTTTGTCCAGCTATTGAGCGCCAATATTGACTATGTCTACAACCCGAATTCGCGAAATTCCGTATAACTACACCTCATTCTCCGACCGTGAGATTGTGTTGCGCTATCTTGGGCGCGAGTGTTGGGACATCATCAATCAACTACGCCTGTCGCGGCGTACCGGTATCTCGGCACGCATGTTACTGGAGGTGCTGGGTGACATGTGGGTGGTTAATCGTAACCCGTATATTCAGGATGACTTACTCAGCAATCGCAAGCGGCTGGCGGCCCTGGTGCATGCCATGCATCATCGTCTGCAGCAGATTGTTAAACGTGCAGATGGCAATAATAAAGTACTGGAACTGGAACAGGCTGCGCGCAAGGCGGTACAGCAATTCGAGATATGGTTCCCGCAACAAGCCAGAATACGTACCCGGGTGCGCAAGGCGCTATCAACCCTGACCCGTGCGGACAATATTGACTTCAGCGGCCTCGCGCGCGTCAGCCATGTGACCGATGCATCGGACTGGCGTGTGGCCTATCCACTGGTGGTGGTATGCCCCGATACCGAGGCGGAAATGGCGCCAATCGTGGCCGCCTGCATCAAGATGGGGCTGACGATTATCCCGCGCGGTGGTGGTACGGGCTATACCGGTGGTGCGGTACCGCTACATGAAGACACGGTGGTATTGAATACTGAAAAGCTGGATAGCCTGGGTGAAGTTGAGCATCGCAAGCTTGAAGGGCTGGATAGCAGTGTCGCAACCATACGTGCCAGTGCCGGCGTGGTGACTCGTCGTGTAGCGGAAGTGGCTGAAGCGAGTGGTTATGTGTTTGCGGTTGACCCTACTTCGCAGGACGCTTCCACCATCGGCGGCAATGTTTCCATGAACGCCGGTGGCAAGAAAGCAGTCATCTGGGGTACGACACTGGATAACCTGGTTTCGTGGCGCATGGTAATGCCAGATGCCAAATGGATAGAGGTTACCCGCGTTAATCACAATCTGGGCAAGATCCATGAACAACCCATTGTGCATTTTCGTATCGCACGTTATGAGGCTGACGGGCATACTCGTATCGGAGAAGATCAGGATTTGCGACTGCCGGGATCAACACTACGCAGACAGGGCCTGGGCAAGGATGTGACTGACAAGTTTCTCGGTGGTCTGCCTGGTATACAGAAAGAAGGTTGTGACGGCCTGATTACCTCCGCGGTATTTATCCTGCACCGTATGCCGGCTCATACACGTACGGTTTGCCTGGAGTTTTTTGGTAACGATTTACGTCGCGCGGTTTCGTCCATTGTCGAAACCAGAGACTATCTTGAGAGTAACTATGAAGTAACGCTGATCGGCCTGGAGCATCTCGACGAGCGCTATATTCAGGCAGTGGGTTACAGTACCAAGGCGGCGCGGCGTGAGTCGCCAAAAATGATTCTGCTGGCCGATATCGCCGGAGAAGATGCCGATCAGGTGGCTGCGGCAGCATCGGAGGTCGTGCGTCTGGCCAATGCGCGCGAGGCAGAAGGTTTTATCGCAGTCAGTGCCGAGGCGCGCCAGCGTTTCTGGCAGGATCGCGCGCGTACGGCAGCGATTGCCGCGCATACCAATGCATTCAAAATCAACGAAGACGTGGTTATCCCGCTGGATCGACTGGCAGATTATTACGAACGCATCGAACGCATCAATATAGAGCACTCGATTACCAATAAGCTGACCATGGTCGAAGCCATTATGAGCTGGCTGGCCGGTGATATGTCGGAGCTGACTCGTAGTGAGCATTATTCAGATGATAGTGAAAGTCGGGAGTATTTTGCAGCCAAGTGTCAGGCTGCACGGAATATTCTGGAATCGGTGCGAGTAAAATGGCAAAGCATACTGGATAATCTCGAACTGCCGATGTGTGAGTGTGGTGACCTGCTGAACGAAGATACGCCGATCTATGATGCCGACGATCAGTTATTAATCAGCCTGCTACTCCGTCGTGAGTTACGTATTTCCTATCGTAAGGAGGTGATGCAGCCACTGCGGGAGATTTTTAACGGTGGTGATCTGGAGCAGGTGCGTACGCACTTCGACGAACTGCACAGCAAGCTGCGTAGCAGTCGACTGTTTGTCGCCACTCATATGCATGCCGGTGATGGCAACGTGCACACGAATATACCGGTTAACTCCAATGATTATGAAATGATGCGTGAGGCAGAGCGCATTGTCGACCAGATAATGGAGCTAACCCGGTCACTGGGAGGCGTAATTTCCGGTGAACATGGTATCGGTTTAACTAAAATGCAGTACCTGGATGCGAAAAACGTCAAGGCATTCAGTGATTACAAGCAACGTGTCGACCCTGGAGCGGTTTTTAACCGCGGCAAGCTGTTAGTTGGCTCTGGTCTTGAAAACGCTTACACGCCTTCTCTGCGCCTGTTACAGCAAGAAGCGTTGATACTTGAAGAAAGTGAGCTGGGTGAACTGAATAACGACATACGTCACTGCCTGCGCTGCGGTAAATGCAAACCGGTATGTAATACCCATGTACCCCGAGCCAACCTGTTGTATTCGCCACGCAACAAAATACTGGCAACCGGTTTGATTATTGAAGCCTTCCTGTATGAAGAGCAGACCCGGCGTGGCTTATCGATCAGGCATTTCGATGAAATGAATGATATCGCCGACCACTGCACCATTTGCCACAAATGCCTGAGCCCATGTCCGGTAGATATAGATTTTGGTGATGTGTCGATACGAATGCGCAATATATTACGGCGTCGGGGACAAAAGCGCGTTAACCTGGCAACGAAAATGTCCATGGCATTTCTGAATATGACCGATGCGGGTCGTATCGGCCTGATGCGCACCTTCCTGATACGGGGTGGTTATGCCGCGCAACGACTGGGTCATAGCCTGTTTAAATGGACCGGACTGCTCAGGAACGCCAGGACACCGGCAGCGACTACCGGTAAACCCGCTATGCAGACCCGAGTGGTGGAACTGGTCAGAAAGCCGTTGCCGGGTGGGTTGCCGGCACGGCCGATGCGCAGCCTGTTAGGTATTGATGACCCACGCACCATTCCGATACTGCGCGATGCTAACCGGGTAAATGAAAACAGCGATGCGGTATTCTATTTTCCTGGCTGTGGTTCAGAACGTCTGTTCAGTCAGGTTGGTCTGGCAACACTGGCTATGTTATACGATGCCGGTGCACAAACTGTGCTGCCACCCGGTTACCTGTGTTGTGGTTACCCGCAAAGAGCCAGTGGCGACGAAGACAAGGGACGTCAGATCAGCACTGAAAACAGGGTGCTGTTTCACCGTGTCGCGACCACCCTGAATTATCTGGATATCCGTACCGTGATCGTTTCCTGCGGCACCTGTATGGATCAGCTCATGGCCTATGAGTTTGAAAAAATATTCCCGGGCTGTCGGCTACTTGATATACATGAATACCTGATGGAAAAAGGTTATGCGATGCAGGCCGACGACAGTGTGCAATATCTCTATCACGACCCCTGTCATAGTCCGATGAAAACCGCAGAACCCACCAGCGTGGCAGCCAAATTACTGGGTCAGAAAGTGACCCTGTCAGACCGATGTTGTGGTGAGGCCGGTACCTTTGCAGTCAGCCGGCCCGATATTGCTACCCAGGTACGTTTTCGTAAGCAGGAAGTACTGGTAAGCGGTATCAAACAGCTGACCGGAAAAGATCGTGTAGAGAACAATAACGTAAAAATTCTGACCTCATGCCCGGCCTGCCAGCAAGGTCTGGCCCGCTACACCGAGGAAACCGGCTTGCAAACGGATTACATCGTAGTCGAAATGGCTAGCCGGTTATGGGGCAAGGACTGGAACAAAAAGTTTATCGACAAAGTCGGCAAGGGTGGTATTGAGAAGGTGTTGCTTTGATATCGTTTCTACCCCTGGTTCCCACGCGGAGCGTGGGAACCAGGTAGACGGGAGGAGACCATATATGTGGTGAGGTACAAACCGCATCATTTTTTCCGTGTTACATGCGATGCGGTTCATACTTCACCGCATCCTACGCTGCTAACCCACCTTTGATAGCATTCTTAAAAAAACCTCACCGCTCCAGCTTCTTGACCCCGCCCGGCGTACCCAGCAACAAAACATCCGCCGGACGTAGCGCAAACAGGCCATTGGTTACCACACCCGTGATGCTGTTGAGCTTTTCTTCCAGTTCGGGCGGGTTGATAATCGACAGCATACGTATATCCAGTATGATGTTGCCGTTATCCGTCACAAAACCCTCCCGGTATACCGGTTGGCCTCCCAGTTTAACCAGTTCACGTGCTACATAACTGCGTGCCATCGGGATGACCTCGACCGGCAGTGGAAATTCGCCCATCACATCAACCAGCTTGCTTTCATCGGCGATACAGACAAACTGTTTGCTGGCCGCGGCAACGATTTTTTCACGCGTTAGTGCGCCACCGCCACCCTTGATCAGATGCAGGTGCTGGTCGCTTTCATCGGCGCCGTCAATATAGACCGAGATTTCATCTACGCTGTTAAGGTCTTCAACCAGGATACCGTGGCCACGCAGGCGCTCGGCCGAGGCCTCTGAGCTGGCGACTGTACCCAGTATCGTGTGTTTGATTTTTGCCAGTTCGTCTATAAAAAAGTTGGCAGTTGAGCCGGTGCCCACACCAATAAAGGTATCGGGTACCACGTATTCGATAGCGGCCTGTGCCACCATTTGTTTCATTTCGTCTTGTGTCATGAATGTCTCCTGAGACATTTAAAGCTGTATGCGCTTATTATGCCATGGAAATTACTCTTTTTCGTGGAAAACTGATAACGTAACGGCATACAACGATACGAATCGAAATTGATGAAAAGAACATGCCAGAACGTTACATAGAAAAAATTCTGAAGGCCAGGGTGTACGATGTGGCGCGCGAAACGCCACTGGATGAGGCCAAAGGCCTGGGTGCACGGCTACAAAACCGGGTTTTGCTAAAACGCGAAGACCTGCAGCCGGTATTTTCGTTCAAATTACGTGGTGCCTATAATAAAATGGCACAGCTGAGCAGCGCAGAATGCAAGCGTGGTGTGATTGCGGCCTCTGCCGGTAATCATGCCCAGGGTGTCGCCTTGTCGGCGGCCAGGCTGAGTATCAATGCACTGATCGTGATGCCGACCACGACACCGGCGATCAAAGTCAGTTCAGTGCGCAATCTGGGGGCGGACGTGGTATTGCATGGCGATACCTATGATGAAGCCTATCAACATGCCTGCGAGTTATCGGAACGCGATAAACGCGTATTTGTTCACCCGTATGATGACCCGGATGTAATCGCAGGTCAGGGCACCATCGGTATGGAGATCGTGCATCAGTGCAGCGATGATATTCATGCCGTTTTTGTGCCGGTAGGTGGCGGCGGTCTGATCTCGGGTATCGCATCCTACATGAAACATCTGATGCCTGACGTTCGTATTATCGGGGTTGAACCACAGGATGCACCTTGCATGCACCATGCATTGCAGCAAGGTGAGCGCGTGGTGCTTGAGCAGGTCGGTATATTTGCTGACGGGGTGGCGGTACGCCAGGTAGGCAAAGAGCCCTTCCGCATCGCACAACAGGTGGTGGACGAGGTAATACTGGTCAGTACAGACGAAATCTGTGCCGCAATCAAGGATATTTTTGATGATAGTCGTTCTATCGTAGAGCCAGCCGGTGCGCTGGCCGTAGCCGGTATGAAGAAATATGTTGAGCGTACCCAGATAAAGGAAGAACTGTTGATATGCATCAACAGTGGTGCAAACGTAAACTTTGATCGTCTTCGTCATGTAGCTGAACGTGCTGAACTGGGTGAACGACGCGAGGCATTACTGGCGGTGACTATTCCTGAACAGCCGGGTAGTTTCCTGAATTTTTGTCGCTTGATCGGCCATCGTAGTGTTACCGAGTTTAATTATCGTTATGCAGATAACCGTGAGGCGCATGTTTTCGCTGGTATTGAACTGGGTGGAGGTATTAAGGAAAAAGAACAGCTGATCGAGACCTTACGAGCTAATGATTACCCGGTTATTGATCTCACTGACAACGAAATGGCCAAATTGCATATACGCCACATGGTTGGTGGCCACGCAAGCAGTGTCACGCAGGAGATTATTTATCGTTTTGAGTTTCCTGAACGGCCGGGTGCATTGTTGAGTTTTCTGACACGTATTGGCCACGAATGGAATATCAGCATGTTTCACTACCGTAACCACGGTGCAGCCTATGGCCGGGTGCTGGTAGGCATGCAGGTTCAGGAACAGGATCGCGCCCGTTTTGTCAGTTTTCTGGATGAACTGGGTTATACCTACTGGGAAGAGGCCGAAAATCCAGCCTATAGTCTGTTTTTGGGCTGAAGGTACTTCTTAAACCAGGCATTTTGTTAATAGCCTGACGCATCGAATCATGATGTTGTTCCATGAAAAAGGCCCGCTTACGCGGGCCTTTAAGTTGTTGAAGTAAAAAGCTTACTTGCGTTTCTTGCGAGCAGTCTTTTTCTTCTTCTTGGCACCAGCCTTCTTCTTTTTGGCTACTGCTTTCTTCTTTTTCTTCTTGGCACCGGCCTTTTTCTTCTTGGCTACTGCCTTTTTCTTCTTGGCTACTGCCTTTTTCTTCTTTTTAGCACCAGCCTTTTTCTTTTTGGCTACAGTTTTTTTCTTAGCTGCAGTTTTTTTCTTAGCAGCCGTTTTCTTCTTAGCGCCTACCTTTTTCTTTTTGGCAGTTACTTTACGTTTGACTGCAACCTTCTTCTTGGCTGCAGTTTTTTTCTTTGAAGCCTTCTTTTTAATCGCCATGTTTACCTCCTGAAAGGAAAAGTATTATTCGCTCGCGGTTGAGTATATAACACAAGAATTAAATTTCCAGTAAAACAGAAAAATAATTTTATTAAAAAATGTTTTTAGTCATGGTCTTGCGTGAAGTATTAACGGCCACTGTGATCAGAACTGAAATACATTTTTGTTCAATCTGCTTTAAAAAAAATAGTGTCGGAGTGGCAAGCAAGATTATTTTGTACGAATCATGCGTGCATGATTGCGATGAAAGTCTGATGTCGGCCAGGTTTATCGTCATGGTATTTCAGACTTCATATCGTACCGGCAGTATTATTCAGCAATAGTTTTTCCTGATTACATAATAAAAAACAATAAGATATAAGTTTTTATAGTTTATCGGAGTACTATGTTTAAGAATAATTGTTGCTGAAAGGTTAACGCCTGGTGTGTTGATGTATAGTTGTAGTTAGAACGCTTGCCCAGCATTGCGTTTACTCAGCACTATTTATAGATTTGATTATTCATTATTATCAGTATGCCGTTCAAGACAGAGTTGTCTGGTGTCTGTATTTATTAAATACAATCACTATGTCATGCGTAATTTTTCTTTGATGAAGACTGCGATGTCGAGTTCATTACAAAAACATCACTGAATAACCGCTTTGTTTTTCTCATCATCGTATGCACGACAGGTTTTTGCTCTTTCATGGCATGCGCTACAGCCGTGCATTTTGTTAAGGTCTTAATCGTGAAATTTAACGTGTTATATGTTGTGAGCCGTATTTTTTCATGCTAGCAGGATTATTGGCTGCATTTTTAGATTGCAACTTGCAATCAACAACATTTTTTTGATTAATAGAGGTAAGTTTGGCGTAAAACAGGTGTTACTTACTTTTTTATATTCTTTTTGCTGTATAGCGCCTGTTCAGTAACAATCATGTCCATCGGTACATCCCGGTTGTTGTTATTCTTTATATCTATTTTCTGACACTCGTAAGCTATCGCTATTAGCCTGGGGTGCTTCCAGTGTACGCGGTTGCGGTGAAAGGCAAAGGTGCTGTCGTAAAAGCCGCCTCCCATACCAATACGATTGAGTTGTTCATCGAAACCGACCAATGGTGTTATCACAATATCCATTTCACGAGCGGTAAGGAGTTGCGCGCGGTTGGCTTGTGGTTCCAGTATTCCGAAACGATTTTTAAGCATCGGCATGTCTTGCGTGTAGCGCGCAAACAACAATTTAGGTCGTCTGGTAGCAACCAGCACGGGCAGGTAAATTTCTTTACCCAGTCGGTTGGCATGATCCATAATCATTTGCGGGTCACATTCACCATCAACGGCCAGGTATGCTGCAATACGTCTGGCTTTTATAAACGCGGGCAGCTTAATCAGGCGGCTGGTAACACGGGTATGAAACAACTGGCGACATTCGGGGGAAATGGCACGCCGTTTATTGCGAATTGTCTGTCGGTTGATTTGTTGCATAGGGGGTAGACGGAGTACCAGAGCCTGATTAAAGACGGTATTAGGGTGGGCAACATCCACAATGCCGTTGCGACCATCGACCTTGAACCGAAGGTTCAGGTGGGATTGTCGGCCAGGCATCAGGCTTTCCGCTACCAGGGCGGACATGCACAACAGCTATAGCAAGACAAACCCGGGGTAAAATATTAGGCTCAAGAGTATTACCCGGTCACTGACAAACACCGCAGATGGTGCCCATAGTGCCAAGCTGCTTTTATGCAGTGTGGCCTGAAGAATTATAGCGCATTTTATGAAGTTTGGGAGGTGTTGATAAAGCCCTGTTCGGACTAGAATTCCAGTTGCTTGCCCCGATTCAGTGCCTGTTCGATTTTGTCCTGTATCGAACGGATGCGATCACCCATGGAATGATTAAGGGTGTCATTATCTGTTTTGCTCTCTAGGAGGTCGTGGGCCATGTTCAGTGCAGCCATCACAGCAATACGATCAGCCCCAACGACATTACCACGATCGCGTATTTCCCGCATTTTACTGTCGAGGTAGCGGGCAGATTTCTGCAGGGCTGCTTCTTCCTCTTCGGTGCAGGCAATCAGGTATTCCTTGTCCAGAATGGTAATATTGGTAGGGCGGGTATCTTCAGACATCAGCTTTTTTCCATTGAACGCAAACGGCCAATCATGGCTTCTACACGAGTGCGCACCTGTTCATTCTTTTCGAGCAGGCTGGCTTTGTCTGCTGTTGTCCTGGCGTGCTGGACACGCAGGGTCTGATTTTCATCCCTGAGCTGGTCACAGATGCTCACCAGTTCATCAACGCGAAATTCCAGCTTTTTGAGCCCTGCTTCAGCAACCTGTGTTTTTGTATCATTGGCCATAGGTACATAATATAGAGTGCATTGGCATATGGGTCAATGATCAGATGGTGCCCGAATACGGGTAGTTTCCAGTATGTTAGACTGGCTTTGAGGAGTAAACCATATGTCCTACAGTGTTTCACACGATTTTTTACAGGAAAAGTTACTGAATTCCGGGGCGACTGCCGGGGCTTCCGAGGCGCACGGTACCCTGTGTGGCACGATATCATCGGCTGGGAAAGCACCCTTTCAGGACTGGGTTAGACAGGTTTTGGGCCAGGCCCCGGTTTCAGGTGACGTACTGATGGCCGAAGTTGCCGGATTACTGGAAGAGGTTTTTGTAGAGTCGGAAACGGGTATGGCCTCAGACCTGTATGAGTTTGAATTACTGTTACCGAATGATGATCAGCCTTTGACAGACCGGGTGCGAGCACTGGG
>DRJJ01000138.1 GCA_011052255.1 Gammaproteobacteria bacterium
GCCTCGGTACCCACTTCCTTCACCGTTGCACGTATCTCGGTATCGGGAAAGGCATCAAATACGACGTATACCGCTTCCACGTATTTCACCAGCTTGATCAGATTTTCCGGAATATGAACGACCATTTCAATACTGGATGCATCCAGTAATCTGACAATATTCTGTTTTGCCCGAACCGACTCGTGATTTTCCACATAGGTTGCGACGATCTTGCCGCTAAATGGCGCTTTCAGATAAGTATAATCCAGCTGGTTCTGCATATTGGCCAGTTCGGCCGAACTGGATTTAATGTTGGCCTTATCCTGATCACGCTGTTGCCGTTTGCGGTCGATGTCTGCCTGCGAGGTTGCGCCTGGGTCCTGTTTAAAGATACGCAGGACACGTTTGTAGTCGCTTTCCGAACGTTTCAGGTTGGCGCGTGCTCGTTCCAGGTTGGCCTGTGCAGCCTTGAATTTATTCTGATGATCCTGCGGGTCAAGGCGGGCGAGTAAATCACCCTGCTTTACCTTATCGCCAACATTCACCGGCAGACTAATCAGATCGCCACCAATGCGGAAAGACATATCGGCCTGCATTGCTGCTTTTGCCTCACCCGGAAAACTACGCCGCTGGATGTTACTCAGGCTGCCTACCTCTATCGCCTTGATCGGCCGCACCGGTTCCGGGGCCTCTGGCGGTTCGGAGCAGGCTGTTATTAACAGGGGAACTGCTGCCAACAAGAACAGGTTCTTGATTCGTACACTCATAATTAACCTCAATGTCGAAACTGTTTACGGGTATCGGGCTTGCACGCCATTATTTTTTTGTTGCCGGATCACCTGAACTGGCCGGTACAACTAATAAGTCGCCCCAGTCCACACGTTGCTTCATGCTGTCCAGATTCTCTTTCGATACCATGACGTCATGATCCTGACTCTGCCAGCCACCACCCAGCGCCTTGTACATCGCGATCAGGTTCAGCACGATATCGCCCTGCGCTGAGGCCAGGTTGTTTTGTTGAACCACCAGAAAGCGTTCGGCATCGATTACGCGCTGAAAGTCGATAGCCCCGTCACGATATTGCAGGCGTGCGAGCTTCGCTGATCGGGCCGCCGCACGGGCGCCCGTTTGCCGATAGACAACCTCTTGCTGTGCCTTGATGTAGCCGACCATTGCATCTTCGGTTTCCTGATAGGCCCTCAGGACGGTGTTCTGGTAGATTACCAGGGTTTGCTGGAAGCGTGCATCCTGGCTACGTACGTTGTTCTTGATACGGCCATAGTTAAATATGTTCCAGCTCACGCCCGGCCCGAAACTTCCGGTAAGACTTTCTGAATTAAATAAATCACTGCCGCTGGACTGTCCGGTATTGCTGGATTGATAACCAATGGAACCGACTAAAGTAAAACTGGGATATAATTCAGCCTTGGCCACCCCGATCCGGGCGCTTTGCGCAGCGGCCAGTTGCTCTGCACGTCGCACATCCGGCCGACGGCGCAGCAGGTCGGTGGGTACACCGGCCACAATTTCTGCCGGTGCTGATGGAATTTTTCCCTCACCGGCCAGAACCTCATTCAGTTGCCCGGGCGTGATGCCGAGCAATACACTCAGGCCATTGCCGGCCTGGCGAATGGATCGCTCCAGTACCGGTATGGATGCCTGTGTGTCTGACAGATTGGAAAGCGCCTGTTGCTTGTCCAGTTCGGTCACCAGACCGTTTTCAAAACGGACTGTCGCAATTTGCAGGCTGCGTGCTTGCAGTTTGGTGTTGTCTCTGGCCAGCCGCAGGCGTTCTTCCAGTGTGCGGATGGTGACATATACGCGCGCCACTTCGGCGGTAATGGTTACCAGCGCATCGTCGTAATCGGCCACCGATGCCTTCAGGCTCGCCTCGGCCGACTCGATCCCGCGTCGATAACGACCCCAGAAATCCAGTTCCCAGGCGGCATCGAACCCCACTGCGTACTGCTTGTAGCTTTTATCGAGCTGTGGATTATAGTTGGGCGCATTTTTGCTCAGGTCGACATGCCCGGCACTACCGACAATACGCTGGGACTGCGGATACTGGCTACCCGTAGCGATACCCAGTTGTGCGCGTGCCTCAATCACCCGTAGACCCGCAACCTGTATCGACAGGTTCTGACTGTATGCCGACTCAATCAGACGGTTCAGTGTCGGGTCTTGCAGTACGGTCCACCACTGCTTCAGATCACCCTCTCCATCTCTGGCCAGTGCCGTTTTTTCTTGCCAGGTTTGCTGTATGGGCGCATCAGGCGTGACAAAATCCGGCCCCAGGGCAGTACAGGCACTCAGCAATGGAATGCTGGCTATGGCCATTACCCGCAGCACCCTTTGTGTCGCCGCTTGTGCGATTAGTGAAATATGACGATTGCGCAATAACATGCAAGCACTCCCTGGCACAGCCGGATTATCAGTGTTCTGCCTGTTCACATTAACACCTGTTAAAAACGGCTGAATAATACCATATGAACGTGCTTGCCACATTACTCTTCCAGCCCAATGCCCGGGTGGCTGTTAAACTCAAATGCATCGGAGTACAGGTAATCCATGGTCAGGCCATGCTTTAGAAACAGCTCACGACCGCTATCGATCATTTTGGGTGGGCCGCTCATATACACTTCCGATTGCTGTATCTCGGGATAGTGCGCCAGCACAACCTGGTGTACATAACCGGTTTCACCCTGCCAGTCTGAATGGGGTTCTGATAAAACGGGTGTGTAGCGGAAATGGCTGTGCTGTTCCACCCACTCACGCGGTTGCTCATCGAGGTATAGATCCTGATGTTTACGTGCACCCCAGAACAAATGCATGGGCCGGGTGACCCCTATATGAAATGCATGTTCAAGGATGCCCTTGAGTGGGGCAAACCCGGTGCCTCCTCCCATCAGGATAATCGGACGGGCGGAATTTTCACGTAGGTAAAAGGTACCCAATGGGGCTTCCAGTTCCAGCTCGGTGGTCAGTGGCATATCATAAAACAGGTAATGGGTATATTCACCACCCTCGACATGCCGTATATGCAGTTCGATGTGGTCTGATTCATGCGGCGCATTGGCGATTGAAAAACTACGGTGCTGACCATCATCGGTAATAATATCAAGGTACTGGCCAGCGAAAAACTGCAAGTTCAGGTCTTCCGGCAGCTTCAGACACAGACGCATAATGTCATCGGTGATTCTTTGCATTTGTGCGACTTGCGCAAAAAACCGACGTGGCTTTGTGGTTTGCACGGCATACGCCTCATTAATTAATCAGAAATCGCCCATGCTGATGCAGAAGCGGCTTTTATCTCGTGTTAATCCATCAACCAGGCTGGTATTTTCGCTTAATCGGGCCGACACTTAAACCCACCGTTAACAAGGTCTTTTTGTCTGACAAGCATTGTGATTATCAAGCTGACATATTAACAGATCAGCTCCCGGCCGTTACGGCCTCTTTAACGTGTTTACCCAATGCATTCAAGACTAGCCCCGCCAGAATTCCGGTGCTAGCAATACCAGGATGGTGAATATTTCAAGACGGCCGAGTAACATCGCAACCATCGAGACGATCTTGCCCATATCGCTCACATCGGAAAACGTACTGGCCACCTGGCCCAGCCCGGGGCCCAGATTATTCATGCAGGTGGCTATTGCGGAAAAGGCCGAGACCTGATCCAGGCCGGCCAGCATCATCAATAGCATCAACACCACGAAGGTGGCCACGTAAACTGACAGAAACCCACGCACGGCTTCGGTGGTACGCGTGTCCATTATTCTTTTGCCAATGCGTACCGGCACTACGGCCTGGGGGTGGATCAGCAGGGTCACTTCACTCATCACCTGGCGCACCAGTAAATGTACCCGCATGACCTTCATCCCGCCGGCCGTTGAACCACCACAACCACCCACAAAGCTTATAATAATCAAAAGTGTGGGCAAAAATACAGGCCAGTGTGAGAAATCCACTGTACCAAAACCGGTACTGGTGACGACCGAGACTACCTCGAAAGTAGCGTTACGTATGCTCGGGGGTAAGGTTTCATATTGTCCACTGGTACGCAGGATCAGACCAACGAAAATAATCATCGCCAGTACGAAAAGAAGAAACGTCCGTACCTCGGTATTGCGCAGGTATTCTGACAACCTTCGATTATGCCAGGCAAGATAATGCACGCTGAAGTTGATCGCACCGAGCAACATAAAGACGATCGCGATGGCCTCTATGGTTGAGCTGTGAAAATAACCCAGGCTCTCATCATGGGTTGAAAAGCCTCCGGTTGATACCGTAGACAGGCTGTGTGATATCGCATCAAATGGTGACATGCCAGCCAGCCAGTAGGCCAGCGCATTAGCCACCGTCATGGCCAGGTAGATCATCCACACCAGACGTGCGGTATGTGCCAGCCGTGGCGTCATTTTTTCTTCCTTGAACGGGCCGGGTGCTTCAGCCCTGTATAATTGCATACCACCCACACCGAGCATCGGCAAGATGGCTACAGCCAGTACTATCATGCCCATACCGCCCAGCCATTGCAGTTCCTGACGGTAAAATAATAACGAGGGCGGCAGATTATCAAGCCCGGTAATGACGGTTGCGCCAGTGGTGGTTACGGCCGACACGGCCTCGAACATGGCGTCAACAAAATTCAGGTGTGCGCCGAGCATGAACGGCCATGCGGCAAGCATGCTGATCCCGGCCCAGAACAGTGCCACCACTATGAAGCCATCACGGGTAGCCAGTTCACCGGAATGGCGCCGGCTTATAGCCCAGAAGATTATACCGGGTACCAGGATCAGCGCCATGGCGGCAATAAAGTGTTTTGCCTCGCCATCGTTGTAGCCTATAGAAATAGCAATGGGCGGCAGCATGGCCAGACTAAAGCCAATCGAAAAGAAGCCCCATATGCGTACGATGGCTGTGATGTGCATGGAATATTTTGTCCAGCTACCCGGTAATCATTTTTCAGAAGTGAAGGCCTGTAGTCTCTTGCAGCCATGACCTTCAAACCAGCGTACAGC
>DRJJ01000139.1 GCA_011052255.1 Gammaproteobacteria bacterium
CACGTTGTTATTGGTGACTGGGTCGAAGATGGGCAAAAACTGTTATTCTGCCGTCGCGACGGGGCCAGCGCCCGCACCGACCTGCGTGAGCAGCTGATCAAACTGAAACAACGCATCGGTGAACAAGACATCCGCGGCGGCCTGTACTACTCCTGCCTCGGTCGTGGTCGATATCTGTTTGGTGAAGAATCGCAGGAACTCAAACTAATACATGAAGTTCTGGGTGAATTCCCGCTATGCGGGTTTTTTGCCAATGGCGAAATCGCCAATAACCAGTTGTATGGATACACCGGTGTGCTGACGCTGTTTCTGTAATGGTCAACCACAGCCAGTCCCAACGCTGACCTGTGCCAGTTCAGGCTACTTCAGAACCCAGCTGTGCACGCAGCACGGCCGGTAAGGCCTGCTGACCACCTTTCAGAACACTCACTTCGTACCCGGCCTGACCCAGCAGAAATGCCGCAGCGGAACTACGCCGGCCAGTCATGCAATAGCAGATGTAGTGGCTCTTTTTGTCCAGCTCGCTCATACCCTCGCGGGTATCAACCAGTGGCAAGCTGGCAGCACCCTGTAAGTGATAGTGCTCAAACTCACGCGTTGACCTGACATCAAGCCATATCGCACCCTTGTTGACCCGCCCGCGCGCACTGTCAACATCCAGCCATT
Source organism: Gammaproteobacteria bacterium (assembly GCA_011052255.1). Classification (GTDB taxonomy): domain Bacteria; phylum Pseudomonadota; class Gammaproteobacteria; order DRJJ01; family DRJJ01; genus DRJJ01. The sequence continues at coordinate 667 of DRJJ01000139.1, forward strand.
GCAGCAAGGGTTCCTGTAATAATTCTTTAAAGTCCTGCTTGGATAAACGCAACACACTGCCATTTTCACGCATTCTCACGGTGGCGTTACGGGGGCTGCCACTAATAAGCGATTCTTCACCAAAACTGCTGCCCGGTTGTAAAATGGCCAACTCGCAGTCGCGGCTTACGCTGGCTGTGCCGGTTTCAAGAAAATAAAAGTAATCGCCCTGCTCACCCATGGTAATTAATTTTTCACCCGCATGTACGGTCAGACGCTGCATGCTTTTGAGTAACTGCTGGATATTGGCGGCCGGAATTTTTCTCAATACGGACGATTCAGCAATGCGTGTCATGAGCTGTGCCCGGTCAGCATCCGTTTGTTCGATCGGGTCGTTGGCCAGCTTGCCAACATGGCCTGATAACTGGTCCCAGGTCAGCATGTAGTCGAGCACTGTATTATCAACAGTCAGGATAACCGCTTCCTGCACGGCTACAGCGTTGTAGTGGTGGGGCTGATGACCATCCAGTGTGTGTCTGGCCAATGCGGTATGAGCGGTGATATCAATACCTGACGGGTCGGTATCGCTGTACAGGCGCACACGGCCCTCAACCAGATAGGCAGACTGGTTATCCGATACACCCTGCCTGAACACCGTGCTACCGTTGGCATAGTGCGCCAGGCTGGACAAACCACAGAGCTCGTCCAGCATTTCATCCGGCAGGCTATCGAGTGGTACAAAGGTTTTTAGTAGTGCTATATCAGGTCCTACGGGGTTAGCCATTGGAATCCCTCCCTTCCTAATTATTTACTTATTCAATAACATAGTGAGCCCGCAACCCAACCATGTCTCTATCATAACGGCAACTTGCCGGATTTATTTACCCTTACGCCACATTTTACTGAATGCTTATATTCGCTCAGGCAGGGCCGAAATCTTGCCAAGCCTCTATCCAGGTTCTATATATGTAATTAACAGGGTCATATTCTGCTGACGTTCCTTTAAACGGTTCTGAATTATTATTCTCGCGGTCTTTGACCTGCATCATTTTACAAGAACTACGCCCGTATGAAACTGGGTATAGAGTAAATATAGACGAATACGGTGAATTTGTACTGACAAATTCAGGAGGAGAGTATGACAACCAGGATGATACTGCCAGAAGTAGGCAACTGGTACAAAAACCGCCATGGTGACAACTTCGAAGTGGTCGCCATTGATGATCGAGCAAGCACAATCGAAATACAATATTTTGACGGCACGCTGGAAGAATACGATCAGGACACCTGGATCGAACTACACCCGCATCCCATCGAGGCACCTGAGGATTTTTCTGGCTCAATGGACATTGAGCGTGAAGACTATGGCATGGATCTCGATGAACATGCATCCAAAGACTGGAACAGCCAGCTGGATGAATTTGATTCCTGAAACCGCTACCCAGACCATTGAATTGCGTGAATATATTATATTAGAAACCAGGACATAGATATAAACAAGGCAAAACCTGACCTGCCGACTATACTATTAATCAGGCTCAAAACCTTATTCGAGTCTTGCTTGATCAGGGCTATGGGCTGCCAGACAGCCGGATCGCCCATCACCTCAGATCATCTGGATATCCCACCAGTCTGAACAGGAGGCTGTCATGAAAAGAAGACTTTATTTTCTGTTACCCAATGTTAGCAGCACTCACCAGGTCGTTAATGAATTACTACTGGCGCGCATCGACTCACGGCGTATACACGTAATCGCCAAAGATGAAACCTCGATTGAAGGGCTGCCTGAAGCAAACCTGCTCCAGAAAAGCGATGTGATACATGGCCTGGAAATGGGTCTGGTGGTCGGTGGTCTGACCGGTGCGCTGGGAGGAATTATTGCCTCGCAAGTCAGCACCGTACTGGCTGGCGGCGCCCTGGTTCTGATCAGTAGTCTTGCCGGTGCTTTTATCGGGGCCTGGGTAGCCGGCATGATCGGCACGAGTGTGCGCAACAGCCAGATTAAAAGCTACCAGCCGGCGATCGACAATGGTGAAATTCTGCTCATGGTGGACACACCCAGAAACCGGGTAACTGACATCATCGGTATGGTCAAACGCCGCCACCCTGAAGCCCATGGCCAGCGAGTCGAACCCACCATACCGGCTTTCCCTTAAATATAGCAATTTTCCATAACCGCTACCGGGCGCCAGATAACGCTCGATTGTGGTTAATTCTTGCGGTAAATATTGTTTGGTTGAATATGTCTGATCATAGGTGTCTCGCTAGCCAGTTCCTGTAAACGTTGCAGGCCGGGATCCTTTGTCAGCATGACTTGATAGAGTTGCTTATTAATTTGCTTTATCCCGCTAACCCCATATTTCGCGAGCAGGGTTTTTATTTCTTGCTCTGTATACTGTTCGTTGATGGAAACAAGATACACGGATGGCACATGATTCACATTGGCGGGTATTTCAGCCCGGGGTTCGCTTGCGCTCGTGTCATAACATGCCGACAAAATAATCGTCACAGACAATGCTGAACACAGTTTTAAATATCCTGTCTTTTTCACGGCACTTCGACTGCACTAATGCCCGTAGGTGGATTTATATGCAACAAACTACCAGCCGCATTCACCACCTTGCCTGACACCGTCAGAGATGCCATATTTGCAGCAGCTTCCCCGCCTGCCATGATAGCAGCAGCAGTATCAACAGCACTATAGGATGGATTCATGGCCCGCACCAGTGCTGCCACGCCACTGACATGCGGGGTTGCCATTGATGTCCCATTCAGCAAACGAATAACATTTCCGCCAGGCCGCAAGGTCATAATTTCAAGATAGGCAAGCGCTACACCCTCATTTCCGGCGTCGTTATTGTCGGTTTGCAATCTGACACCTATGCTGCATGTTGCGCTCCGGCAGCTATCAATTGCAACCTCATACGTTTGGGCATTTCTCTTGAATGTAGATCCCGTCTCCATGATCACCTGGGTATCATTCACACCATCAAACGGATTTCCGCCACTTGCATCAGTGTTCAAGGTGAAGAAATCGGAACCCTTTTCCGTATCTATAACTACTTTCGTCAGCAATGTTGCAGCTGCAGCCGTACTCAGATCAAAACTGCGTATTGCCTGGTCGTCCAGATTGTTTGCATAGGTCGGAATCGGTAAAGAATTGGTACACCAGTCAAAAGGATTTGCCAATATATCTGTGCCGGTAAGTATGCAATTTGTTGTTTGTCTCCAGCCTCCCCCCAGGGTCCAGGTAGAAAAATTATCTCTGACAAACATGCCACCCCAGGCGCTCAGGATATTAGTACCCGGTGCGGCAATGTCGACACTGATTGCACCATAATTTGAGAAAAAGGCACGGTTAAAGGCTTGATCCGCCGCAGCAATACAAAGCAAATTATCCTGTGTATACGCACAAGGATATTCCTTATCAGTGCTGCCCGCTGCGTCCATATTCGTACTACTGTTGCCAGCCGCTGCGATAACCAGCACATCCTTGTTACGGGCATAATCAACCGCATCGCTGAGAACCTGGTCAAATGCACCACTAAAACCAAGGCTCAAATTGATCACACTGGCACCTTTATCAGCAGCGAAACGAATGGCGTCACTGATGGTCAGGGTGGTACCTGCGCCAAGCGAATCCAGCGCTCGCAATGACATCAGCTGCACCTGCCAGCATACACCTGCTGTACCCAGTGCATTATTACCCACCGCACCAATAATAGCCGCCACATGTGTACCATGATGTTCGCTACCGCCCATCGGGGCCGGATCGTCGTCTGGTGCAATATTATTGAAATGACTGGTAACGTATTCGATCACACTGGCACCTACGAAATCCCGGCCATGATTAGGAAAACCGGCAGCACTGCCATCCCACATATTGGCAGCCAGATCCTGATGGGTATATTCAATACCTGTATCGATCACCGCTACAATCACTGCACTGCAATCGCTAAGAGTGTCCCATGCCTCTATGGCATCAATATCGCGACCGGATACTCCCGGGTTACTGCTGTCATAAATCGGGTTATTTATTGTTTGCCCATTGTTCTGCAAACCCCACTGCTGACTAAACTGGCTGTCGTCCGGAATCATGGTGCTATGGTAAATGTAATTAGGTTGTACATGCTTGATTGAAGGATCCTTGCTGTATTGCTGTATTGCCTGCTCAACCGAAACACTGGAGGGTAACTGTACAGATGCAAAACTGGACAACTTGCCGGCCTTCTGCATACGGGCACCGGACAATGCAGTCACTCTTTGCTGGCGTTGTGATGACGCCAGTTCAGTATGGAAATGCACCAACACCTGGTTAGCCATATATGTGGGCCGCGCATCAACAGTAGTTGGTGCGGCGGGGTGGAGCGGAGCCTGTGGATTAGCCTGTACAGCGCCAGTCAGAACATAGACGGACAATACCATACCAGCAAACACAGCCTGTACTCTTTTCGCGGAAAGCTGTTTGCTCCGTATTCGTTTCATGGCACGTTCAAACTAAAGCTGGAAGGCTGGCTTTCCGTTCCACCACTTTGCCCAACCCTGTTCAGCGCACTATAGGCAGTCACTTTGAAATAGTAGCGATTACCACTCTGAACAGAGAGAGTTGTTGATGTTGGTACTGTCGAGCCTGAAATATAGGGGACATCAGTCATTGTGACCGCCGGGTCTGTCAATGCCAGCCCAGCTGTGGTTGCATAATAAACTCGGTAGCCACCGCCGTTGGTATTTACTGCGGTTTCCCGGTTTGCATTCCAGCTCACCAGTATATTTACCTGCTGCGTCGGCCGGGGAGGCGGCTCTGACGTGCCACCTCCCCCACCACAGGCTGTAACCAGCGACAGCAGCATCGCCAGTGCTGATATAAAAAGAGAGTTATTTGACATAGTCTACGATTAACCTTACCGGACACTACTATCAAGCAGCACCAACTAATAGCAGCTAGTTGGACCATTAATCGTATAAGTGCCACACATATTGTATTTATATAATAACCCCTGATATCGGTTACTTCCTCACGATATGTAGCTCAATCCGACAGAATGAGGACTGTGTCACAAACCCTCTGGTTAAAATAAATACCAATACTAACAATCGCTTGTATAACCCGATATATAATATTGTATTTATTGGGGATACAGGGCATACTGCCACTTAAGGGACAAAACAGGTTTACACCGCTCTAAACTATATAACAGCAGTGCCGATATATCAGTTAAGTGCAACGCAACGGGAGCAGCCTCATGATCAAGATATTTGATATGGTAAATGGCATTTTTGAAACACCGGGAAATCCGGATGTACCTGTATCACCTCCTACCGGGCACTGTGAATCCGGGCGCGACTATGAGCCTGAGGACATGCGTCCCAGACTACAGGAAGCGCCATGTGGTGAAGAAACTCATCCTCAACCCGATCTACCGCCGGTACTGATCGATGTCTCTATCGACAGCTTTATTCGCCGTCAGTAGAGCCATCACCATGTTGGGCTGGGCCAACCCCGGCCAGACCCGGTTGGCCACATTTATCACCGGCGAGTTTACAGGCTTTTTGCAAGGCGGATTGCAGCGACAAGCCCTCAAGTAACGCGCTGATCATCGCTGCATTAAACGTATCACCTGCGCCCAGGGTGTCTATCAATTTATCCGGGGCAGAGGCCGGCGCATAGCTGGCCTTACCGTCGCGATCACAGACCCACGCTCCCCGTGCTGCATCGCTACAAACCACAATTGCCTGTCTCGCCTGCCGTTGCATGGACACCAGCCACGATTCTTCCGCCTTACCTCCCTGTGATTGCACATAAGGTGCAGAAAAAAAGATTACATCAGGTATAGCGAACAGTGTCGAAATACCAGCGTGGGGTTTTTCAACCTCAAGTGATAGCCGTATATCAGGGTAATGTTTACTGGTATGTAACAGCATCTGCCTGGTCTGCTCTATATTGCGCCCCTCAAAATGAACCCAGTCATACTCAGAAAGATCCAGTCGGGTTATCGCCGATGCAGACAACTCGGGCAAATCCCGATAATGAACAATCGTTCGAGATGCGCAAGACTGTGCAATCAGGATGCAGGATAGTGGGGACTTGCCTGGCAGTCTCTCGCAGGCGGAGATATTAATTTTACACTGCTGTAGCATCTGGACTATCAGGCCGGACTCATAATCTTCACCCAGTACTGCGACCAGGCTTGTGCGATGCCCAAGACGCGACAACACTGTCAATGTATTGGTAGCATTCCCGCCGCAGCTTATGCGCTGGCTACTGGCTCGCAGCTCCTGGTCTTCTTCCGGGTAATGCGCGACATAGTTGATAATATCCAGCGTGGCAATACCCACGCCGAGTATATTAGCCATACCTTACTTGACTCTGACAATACGAAAACCAACATCTATCCGTGTATCGGCCGCAAATGCCTCACGCTTGGCTGAGCGCACATTATCTGCAGAACTTCGGTAAGAGCCGCCGCGTACAACGCGCCGCGTACAGCTGCTCGTTTGCACTGCGGTGCCATCTGTCGGGGCTTTATTGTAGCTATTGACATAACAATCCTGCACCCATTCCGGCACGTTACCCGCCATGTCATACAGTCCCAGACTGTTGGGTTTAAACCGCCCTACCGGTGCGGTTTCTCGTCCGTCCCATTCGCTGCCACAGTTAAAACAGTTTGCCATATTTTTGCCCTTGCTCAGTCCCCAGGGATAAGGGGTTTTGGTACCCGCTCGGGCAGCATATTCCCACTCAGCTTCAGTCGGCAGTCGATAGGTATGCCCGGTCTGCCTTGACAACCATTTCGTATAGGCAACAGCATCATCCCATGCCACATTGATTACCGGCATCCTGCCACGAGTCCAGCCGTTATCATCCGGTTTTTTACGGCCTGTTGCAAAAGCAAAACGATCATAATCCTCGAACATGACCTCATATTTGCTAATGGAGTAGCCACGAACCTTAACCAGTCGCTGAGGGCGCTCGTCAAAACTTGGGGAATTTGCACCACTGCCCATCAAATACTCACCAGAAGGCACTTCTATCATAACCGGACCTGCTCCACCATCCTCCAAAAAATCCCGGTAAGTACGGCGCGCCTTCAATATACTTTCTTTTTTAATTTTAGATTCTGTGGTTGCCATAACAGCGGCTTTTTTGCGCAGGGGCTGCGGGTCTTTACTTACTGCATTCTCTGCAACATTTTTTCGGGCAGGCTGCTTGCTGACTTTTGACCTGGAAGGCACAGATTTCATGATATCCGGTTTTGTAATTTCCGGCTTCCCGGGTTCAGGTTTTCTGGTCCTGGCTTTTTTCTTGCCAGCATCCGCCTGTCTGGCCACGATTTTGCCTGAATCGGATTCAATTAACTGCCGTGAAGTTCCGGTCTGTATTTTATCCTGCTGTGCGGGTTGTAATACAAACCACCAGTACGCTGCACCCCCCACCACAACGGCAACAATGGCCAGCATCAGTACAACCAGTAACTTGCGATTGCGTGGTGGTTTACCCATGAACATAGTCTCATCCAGGTCAGTCAGGCCAAATATATCATCCGTATCCGCTGCCTTTCCTGCGGTAAAGGAAGACGATTCGGCGTGATTGCTGGCCGGGTGAATCGCCTCCGGACGAGCAGGGGTATTAATCTGTTCCTGTTGATAGATTTTTTCGATATCACTCTGCACTGTACCAGTCGCCGTATCTACCGGTGAAGGTTTATGACGCTGATCACGCTTGAGTTGCTCAAGATCAACTTTATAGGCCGACTGCTGTTCCAGTTGCTGCCTTGCCATAAATAACTCAGATTCCAGCTCGGTCACTCTTGCGTCCGCTTTGGCAGCAGAGGCCTGTAGCGATTCCAG
>DRJJ01000140.1 GCA_011052255.1 Gammaproteobacteria bacterium
AAACAGGGAATGTCCGGTGTGAGCCTGGCCAGTTGTTCGACGATATAGTGGTGAGCGGCCAGGTCGGCCTCGGTGACCGGGGTGTTGTCATTTTTTTGCGTGACGGTCAGCCGGGTCTGGTGGTAAGGCAGGATCAGTTGACCGGTTTCAGCAACAAGCTGCATCAGAGCGGGTTGCAGAGTACGTCTACTGGCCGGCTCCATCCATTTCAAGGGCCGGTTCACTGGTCAGGTCAATCCTTTATTCAGGGCGCGCCGGGCCAGAAACAGTGCCGCAATACTGCGCGCCTCGGTAAAATCATCCTGAGCCAGTAAGTCATCCAGTTTATTTAACGACCAGGGAATCACCTCTATCTCTTCAGGCTCATCTCCCTCTCTGCGTTGCGGGTAGAGATCGGTTGCCAGTACCATGTGGGTCTGGTGTGCGAGATAACCCGGTGCAAGGGTTACGGTATGCAGGTGCTTGAGGGTGCGCGCTGCATAGCCCACTTCTTCCATGATTTCGCGGTTGGCTGCGGTTAGCATGTCTTCATTGTCTTCAATGCCACCCTTGGGCAGGGCCAGTTCGTAACGGTCCATACCCGCGGCATACTCACGAATCAGCAGAACGGTATGTTCATCCAGCATGGGTACGATCAGTACCGCGCCGTTGGCAGAACCTTTCAGTCGTTCGTAATGAGTTTGCATACCGTTGGCAAATTCCAGATGCAGGCCTTCAATTTGAAAAAAACGCGTTTTGGCCAGCTGGGTCGTTTCGAGGATGCGAGGTTTTTTGGGCATGATGGGCTACGTTGGGTAACAGAACCTCATTATCACAGAAACGGCTTCGGGTGGCCAGATACAGCCAGCGATAAGAGCTCGTGCCTAGTTTAATTTCCGTTGTTTCAGTTGCAATACTGTTTTCAGCCGCCCTTCAAACCAGGCATCCAGGTGAATGGCATCAGCCTGGTTGCTGACCGCAAAGCCGGCCTGTTGTGCTGGCGAAACGCTTGCGAATTCGAGTTGCTTTGGCAGTTTAATATCAATCGAAACATGCATCGGGAAATATCCGTCCAGAAATTTGCGCATGAACGGGCCATTTTTCAGCGTATAGCTGCCATCGATGTTTTGCGACAGGGCGCGGCTTTCGGCCTTCACGCATAAGGAGGCGCCTTTGGCGACGTTGACCAGTTGCACGCTGCCGTTTTCTACCCAGGCCAGTTCGATATTTTTACTGGAGACGATCTCAAGTTTACGTATACGTTCGGGGCTGTAGACAACCTCAACACGGGGAAAATTATCCATGTTGTAATGGCACTGTTGCAGACTGATCCAGCCATCATCCAGACTGGTGTTGCTGATGATCAGTTTGTTCTGGTGGTGATGCACCGGCTGGTCAGGGGGTTTGATCAAGAAGTTAAGCTGGCCTTCATTGATGGCCAGGATGTTTTCAAAGTCCTTGTCATCATCGCTGTTGAACCAGTCTTCAAGATCAGATTGATAATCGGCGCTGGCAACCGGGATGATTGCCGAAAGCAGGGTGATGCACAATATGCGACCATATGATCTCATCATATTTACCTCATATAGCAAGCCTGCGGCAGGTTTTTATTATAAAGGCCGTTTAGCCTGGCTCCTGAAATGCTGCACCATTAGCTACCAGTATGGCAGCTTTTTATACTTTCGCCAGAATACAGCCAGGCTGGGTGACCTGGGTGGGTCTGGCAGTCTGCGTTACAAAACTTCATAATAGAACATTATTTTTCGAGGCAGGTGTGGTGATGCATACAGCAAACATTAACTGGCCGGATGTTGATACGGTTTTTCTGGACATGGATGGCACCCTGCTGGATCTGAATTTTGATAACCACTTCTGGTTGCAGCACGTACCCAAACGATATGGCGAAAAGCAGGGCTTGACCACTGAACAGGCCAGGCAGGAATTATTCCCGCGATTCCGAAAAGAAGAAGGTACGATGAACTGGTATTGCATTGATTTCTGGAGCCATGAACTGGGTCTGGATATCGCTTTGCTGAAGCAGGAAGTAGACCATCTTATTGCCGTGCATCCACACGTGACCGATTTTCTGGATGCATTGCGTCAGGCAGACAAGCAGGTGTTACTGGTTACCAATGCGCATATGAAAAGCCTGGAACTGAAGATGCAAAAAACACAGCTGGCCGGTCATTTTGATCAACTGGTGTGTGCACATGATTACGGCGTGCCCAAGGAAAACAGTGATTTCTGGGGCAGGTTGGCATCAAAAATAAACTATGATGCAGCGCGCACCTTGCTGGTGGATGATAGCCTGGCGGTGTTACGTTCTGCGCGTGGTTACGGCATAGGTCATTTGCTGGCGATACGGCAACCGGATACAAAAGGGCCGGTGAAGGATGTGGAAGACTTTATGGCGATACGGCATTTTAGCGAGATCATGCCTTCGTAAAATATAGATGCTGTCCGATTAACCCCCTCTCCCCCAGGGAGAGGGTTGGGGTGAGGGGATAAGATATAGTAATCTTCTATAAATATATCCCCTCATCCCAGCCTTCTCCCTGGGGGAGAAGGGGTGTTATGGTTTTTTAATGGAACAGCCTAAGTCATAGTATGATTATCTGTCCCAGGTCTTGAAACGTTTCTTGCAGTATTTATGCAGGGCATGGTACCCATCAAAGAACTTTTTAAAATTCTTTTCAGGCGGCTCATCGTATTCACAGTAGTCATTATCATAGTCACGACAGATCTGCGGGCGGGTTTCGTAAATAGCGCAACCACCTTTTTTCTTTAGGTGAATACAGCGGCTGCGGAACATTAAATACCAGCCGTCGGTATCCTGATAACACTGCACATTTTCGTGT
>DRJJ01000141.1 GCA_011052255.1 Gammaproteobacteria bacterium
CTGGGCCGAACAGGCCAGCGAGCTGGTTAGCTGGGACAAACCCTGGGACAAGGTGCTGGACTACAGTTACGATCCCGACAATCTTTACATCAAGTGGTTTGAAGGTGGCAAGCTCAATGTCTGTTATAACTGCATCGACAAGCATCTTGAGACACGCGCAGACCAGACCGCGATCATCTGGGAAGGTGATAACCCGAATACAGACAAACACATCACTTACCGTGAGTTACATGAACAGGTCTGCAGGCTTGCAAACGTACTGGTAGCACGCGGCGTCAAAAAAGGTGACCGGGTCTGTATCTACATGCCGATGATACCTGAAGCGACTTATGCCATGCTGGCCTGCACCCGTATCGGCGCTGTTCATTCTGTCGTATTCGGAGGTTTTTCACCGGAGTCGCTCAAGGACCGTATTCTGGATTCAGACTGTCAGACCGTGATTACCGCTGACGAAGGCCTGCGTGGTGGCAAGCACGTGCCGCTCAAAGCCAACACCGACAAGGCACTGAAACAATGCCCCAATGTACACACCGTACTAACGGTCAAACGCACCGGTGGCGACATCGACTGGCACGACAAACGTGACATCTGGTATCACGAGGCTGTCGCTGACGCGGAAAGCGAGTGTCCGGTAGAAGAAATGGATGCCGAAGATCCGATGTTCATACTCTATACCTCCGGCTCCACCGGCAAACCCAAAGGCATCCTGCATACTACCGGCGGTTATCTGGTATTCGCTGCTATCACCCATAAATACACCTTTGATTACCACGATGGTGAGGTGTACTGGTGTACGGCCGATGTCGGCTGGGTAACCGGGCACACCTATATCGTTTATGGCCCACTCAACAACGGCGCAACCAGCCTGATGTTTGAAGGCATACCCACCTATCCGGATGCCTCACGTTTCTGGCAGGTGTGCGACAAACATCAGGTCAATATTTTCTATACGGCCCCAACTGCACTTCGTGCATTAATGCGTGAAGGTGACCAGATGGTCACCAGCACATCACGGAGCAGCTTACGCATACTCGGCACCGTCGGCGAACCGATTAACCCGGAAGCCTGGGAATGGTATTACCATGTAGTCGGAGACGGACGCTGCCCGGTGGTGGACACCTGGTGGCAGACCGAAACAGGTGGCCATATGATCACCCCGCTACCCGGCGCAACCGACCTTAAACCCGGCTCAGCGTCACGACCCTTCTTTGGCGTGGTACCGGGTATCGTAGACAATGAAGGCAAGTTACTGGAAGGCGAGGCCTCTGGCAATCTGGTCATCACCCGGCCCTGGCCGGGGCAGTTGCGCTCTATTTATGGTGACCACCAGCGTTTTATTGATACTTATTTTACCACCTACCCCGGCATGTACTTCTCCGGCGACGGTGTCCGTCGTGACAAGGATGGCTACTACTGGATTACCGGCCGCGTCGATGATGTATTGAATGTATCAGGCCACCGCATGGGTACTGCCGAGATTGAAAGTGCGCTGGTGCTACACAAGGCGGTCGCCGAGGCCGCAGTAGTAGGCTACCCGCATGATATCAAGGGCCAGGGAATCTACGCCTATGTCACCCTGTATAAAGATGTCGAGACATCTGAAGCACTGCGCACAGACCTGATCAAACATGTACGCACTGAAATAGGTGCCATTGCCTCCCCCGACATCATCCAGTGGGCACCCGGCCTGCCCAAGACCCGTTCAGGCAAGATCATGAGGCGCATCCTGCGCAAGATCGCTGCCAATGAGCTGGATACCCTGGGTGACACCTCCACACTGGCTGACCCAAATGTGGTTGAAGATCTGATAGAGAATCGGGCGAATCGGTGAATATACTAAAGGCCATGACGTCACGTATCATTGTTTCATTCCCGTCCGGCTAGCTCCCTCTCCCTTAGGGAGAGGGTTGGGGTGAGGGGATCAAAAACACAGGTGAACACATCATTTATCCCCTCATCCTGGCCTTCCCCCTGAGGGAAAAGGGAAAAACCTTACCCTAATCAACTCTCACCCATGCATGAATTAAACATTCACTATCAATGATCCCCCAAAGTAAATTCAAACCCGCCTGGTGGCTGCCCGGCCCACACCTGCAAACCATCTGGGCCAACCGCATCAGACCAAAACCCGCGATCACCCTGAAAAGGGAACGCATCGAACTGGATGACGGCGACTTTATCGACCTGGACTGGAATGATCAGCAAGGTGGGCCACTAATACTGATCCTGCACGGACTGGAAGGCTCCAGCAACTCTAACTATGCCGCCGGCATCCTGCGCAGCTTCAGCCAGCGCGGCTGGACTGCTGTGTTAATGCATTTTCGTGGCTGTAGCGGTGAGCCCAACCGTCTGGCAAGACGTTACCACGCTGGCGAAACGGATGACCTGACGCTTATACTCGAACTACTCAGACAACGTTACCCAGACAGACCCGTGTTCGCAGTCGGCTATTCGCTCGGAGGCAACGTGCTGCTCAAATGGCTGGGCGAAACCGGTGAAAATAACCCACTCAGCGCAGCCCTGGCCATCTCCGTGC
>DRJJ01000142.1 GCA_011052255.1 Gammaproteobacteria bacterium
CCACAACAGGATCAAAGCACCGTATACCGATTCATAACGACCCAGCGCAACTTTCGTTGTGGTGTAGTCGGCGGCCTTCTGGTGTTCATCGAGGCTAATATGTTCGCTGAATTCAGCCGGGACTTCTGCGCGGTTTTGCTGGATATGGCCTATCTGGCGATTGGCCAGCCACCATTGCATCAGCAGGCTGGCGCCCAGGGTGAGTAAAAAGATCAGGGTAAACAGGTTGTCGGCAGTCATGGTTTGTGGGTGCTATGTTAGTAAGTAGTGGCTGATTATACCTGTTGTTTGGCCTTATGTTACTTGCAACAGCATTAAATTCGATTAAGCTAGTCAAATTCTTAATGATACAAAGGACAGCCCGTGCTAAATGCCAATAACCTGATCTGGATCGACCTGGAAATGACCGGTCTGGATACCCAAAACGATGTCATTATCGAGATTGCCACACTGGTAACCGATTCCGAGCTGAAAATACTGGCCGAAGGGCCGATACTGGCAATCCACCAGTCAGATGAGCTGTTGAGCGGTATGGACGACTGGAATACCCGTCAGCATGGCAAATCCGGCCTGACCAAACGCGTACGTGACAGTACAGTAACCGAGAGTGAGGCTGAAAGTCAGACCATTGAGTTTTTGCAACAATATGTACCGAAAGGTGTGTCACCGATGTGTGGTAACAGCATTTGTCAGGACCGTCGTTTCATGGCACGTTGCATGCCGGAGCTGGAAGAATACTTCCACTATCGCAACCTTGACGTGAGTACCCTCAAAGAACTGGTTAAGCGCTGGTCACCCGACCTGCCATCCGGTCTGACCAAGAAAAGTGCCCACCTGGCAATGGAAGATATCAAGGATTCAATCGATGAATTAAAGTACTACCGCGAGCACTTCATCAAAGGCTAGGGCAAAGCACCCCACGGCTGAACAGCCCAACCCCGGGCTCAGGTTTCAACCGGTGTATCTTCCTGATTACCCCAGTCAGACCAGGCACCTGGATAGCCTTTGATATTTTCAAAGCCCAGATGCTTTAATACACACCATGTATGTGAGGAGCGATGATGGGTCTGGCAATATACGATGACTTCATTGTCACGACTTATTCCACGCTCTTCGAGTAACGCGAGCAGGCTGGTGTCGTCTTTCAGGCGCAGGTTGTTGTTCTGATCTATGGTTAACAACCAGTCCATATTAACGGCGCCGGGTATATGTCCGCCACGTGCTGAAAACTTCTTTGCCCCGCTAAATTCTTCCACACTGCGACTATCCAGCAACCTGACGTTCGCATCATCAAGGTGCTCAAGAATAGTTTGCCGGTCGCAAATGTCTTTGTTGGTACGCTTATACTGATAATCACTGGCTGTGGCGGTTTCTTGCCCACTAACCAGTTGATGGCCTTCATTGGCCCAAGCAATCAGGCCACCATTTAATAGTGAATAACGGCTGTGACCACCTACCGCCAGTGTCCACAGCAAACGGCCTGCCTTGCCACCCCCTTCATCATCGTATGCAACCACATGGCTGTCGGCGGTGAGCCCAACGCTACTCAAAGCACGGCTTAAGACGTCATTATCGGGTAGCAGGCCCATGACCGGCTTGTGGGCTCCGATTATCTGATTGTATTCGAGGTGCACAGCGCCGGGGATATGGTATTTCAGCCAGGTTTCGGCCTTGCTCAGGTCAATTATCAACAAGCCGGCCTGATCGGCTACGGCTTCCAGTTGACTGGCATCAATAATAAATGGCAATGAGCTCTGGTCCATATATCCATCCTTTTGGCATTATGCTGCGCGCGCGAGTATAGCCATATTGAGCGTATACCTCAAAATCTGACCTGCATCACATAAATATTCGCGCTCAGGCTTGACTCCAGACCAAAATTGGGAAATAATTCCCAATAGCAGCAAGATATATGATTTCAGACAGTTAACAAGACACCTATATGGAGGATGTCAGCTATGAATAAGTTCAGTAAATCAGTTATTTGGGTATCATTTGCGGCACTTGGCGTAGTCGGCTGCGGTGGTGGCGGAGGCGGAGGCGGCGGTATTGGTGGTACTGCTTCAAACGGAACAGTAGGAGTGTTGTCCGGCTTCGGCAGTGTTTTTGTGAATGGCGTTGAATTTGACACCTCGGGTGCAAGTATCAGTGTGGATGGCAGCCCTGCAAGCGAGAATGAGCTTGAAGTCGGTATGATCGTTGCTGTCACCGGTAATTCCAGCGGTGCTTCGGGCAGCGCAACATCAATCAGTACGTCGGATGAACTGGAAGGTTTGGTAGAAAGCAATAGTATTGCTACCGGAAGTGACACGGGCACCATGATGATTATGGGGCAGCAGGTTACCATTACCGATACAACCGTTTTTGAAAGTAATGAAGCAACCATCACAACCTTCAGTGAAGTGGCTATTGGAAACATCGTTGAACTGCATGGCTACAGCGATGGTAATGGCCGCATTGTGGCGACCCGACTGGAAGTTAAAGCGCTTGATCTGGCCAGTTATGGTGGAGAGATAGAATTGAAGGGTGTCATCAGCAATCTTGATTCCACTACTTCTGTTTTTGATATTGGTGGAATGACTGTGGATTATGGCTCTGTTCCTGCTGATCTTTCTGATTTGCCAGGTGGCATAATTACGGACGGTCTTTTTGTTGAAGTAAAAAGTACCGCAGGACTGGATGCTTCAGGATTTCTGATTGCCAGTAAGGTTGAACTGGAAGATGACGAGTCATCCAGCGATTCAGATGATGACGGGGAAGAGTTAGAAGTCAAGGGCACGATTACCAGCGATATCGATGGCACACGCAGGTTCTCTATCGGCATGCAGGTGGTACTGGTTACCGATAATACCGAACTTGAAGATGTTTCCGAAAGCGGTCTGGCCAGTGGCGTCATGGTAGAAGTAGAAGGTACTGTTAACGCAAATGGTGAGCTGGTTGCGAGTGATATCGAGGCCAAGGAAGGTTCATCCGGTGGTTCCTCATCCAGAATGGAGGTTAAAGGGTCAATCACATCCATTACTCTTGATGGAACCAGCCCGAACAGTGGTTCTATAACAGTGCTTGATGCAGGTAATGTTAGTACGGTCATTCAAATAACCAACAGCACGATTATGAAAGATGATGATGACAGTAACGGAATGACACCTGTTCATAACTTCAATTTAAGTAATCTGGCAAATGGAAACAATGTTGAGGTCAAGTATTATGTTGATTCGGCAACGGGTAATAACATTGCCTTAAAACTTGAGCGTGAAGACAGCAATTAGTTCTACTTGAATAAAAATGTAGTGTTTCAGCCACGGGTACAAGGATGTACCCGTTTTTTTGCCCTGACCTATCGTAGATAGGTAGGGTTGCCCCGACCCGATACGGGTGGGGTACTCATGATGAACCCGACAGGGTTCTATGAGACAGCACAATGAAACCCGAAGGGGTTCTGTGAGTGAGGCCAAGGTGCACAACCCAGTATAAATTTGAGACAGGCCGGGAGCGACGTGCCAAGGCCCCTTACAAGGCTTGTGCTTGTATAAATTCCTGGTTCCCACGCTCTGCGTGGGAACCAGGGTATGCTTGCAATGGCAGCTGTCATCCACACAATGTCAAGTAGCTGTGCACTACAATTTAAGGGTATGATTATGGTATGTCCTCGGATAAAGCCAGACAACTTGAACGACTTTTATACCGCCGCAGTTTTCGCGGATTAATGGCTGTATATGAGCACAATTATTCCATGATCAACCGTTTAGTACCGCAGTTACGTACGGCGACGGGAAGCCTGTATTCATCAGCACCAGAATTACCCGCATTGTATTGTCGAATAGAGGAGCAGAATCGTTATACAACGACCTTGCGCCTGACGTATTTTCTGGACATCCCTGAACAGAGGCGTATTGCGGACCCGGATTTATTGATACGTGTCTATCACGATACCCGGCAATGCGAGGTAATGTCGTGTCGGTTAAATGGTTTTATGCCGATAGGGCGTTATGAGGACAGTTCTCGTCCGGTGATTGACTGCAAGTGGGACAGTAATCTGTTTCTGGAAAAATGGCTGGATTACACCTTATCGAAGGCCTATTCGTTCGCGAATGGCCAGGAAACCGAGTGGCCCGCTGATCTGATTGATCTCGAGGCTGTTTAACACAAGTGAACCTCTGATCTATTCATGAATCATATCTGTGTCAGGACATTTCAGACACAATCACCATCATTGAGAAAAAACCAGGGAACAACAGGGAGTCAAGAGTAGCTATTATGTTTATTAATGATAAGACGGTATGTCACGCTATGCACACAGCAGTGATTTTATTTAGTTTGATTTTCAGTCAGGTGGCTTTTGCCGAACCGGTAATGATCGAGTCAGACTGGTTGGCACAGCATGTGGATGACAAGGGACTGCTTATTGTGGATATGAGCAGTGATCCACTGCAATATACCCGCTTTCATATACCGGGTGCGGTACGTTTGTCTTATGACGAGCTGCAACGTGTACGTAAGCCTGATAGCGTCAAGTTGCGTATATCAAACCCGCAATTTTATACCTTGCTGGGCAAACTGGGTATCAGCCGCAAAACCTATGTGGTGATTTATGATGATATGGGTGGGCTAAATGCCGGCCGTATGTTCTGGCAACTCGAACAGATAGGACACCCGCGCGCATCGGTGTTGAATGGGGGTCTGGTGAGCTGGATACAGGAAGGTCACAAGGTAACGGGTCAGGCTACAGAGCCCTCAGTAGCAACTTACCAGCCGGTGCAGGAATTTCGTGATAATGAAATTGCCTATTCCGCAGTACGTGAACAGATTAAAACAAACCAGTCTGTGTTTATTGATGTACGCAGCCGGGAGGAATACCAGGGCTCACCCAGGTTGTCGCGAAGTGGCCACATACCGGGCGCATTATGGTGGCCGTGGGAAAACAGTATCGATACGGACAATGCATTCAGGCATAAGCCACTCAAGGAGTTGCAGGCACAGTTGATTCAAATTGGCGTGTCACCCAAAAAGCCGGTGATTGTATACTGCCGTACAGGACATCGTGCCAGCCAGAGTTACCTGACCCTACGTGCGCTGGGTTATACGCGGGTTCAGTTATACGATGGTTCGATGGCCGAATATAGCCAGCATCGTGATGCCCCGCTTATGAAGAGTGGCAGTCACTAGAATTCAGCGCTAAAAATACGGGTATTCAACGCTGATGAATGCAAAATGCAGCATGACTAAGTAGAAGTACGGGTAACAGGAAAGTTTTTTATGTGATAGATGTGACAGAAAAATTATGTGGTTTCTGCTATATTATCAGCTAACTATTTGTTTTGTTGACGGTTACAAAAAACCTATTAAAATCAGGTTTAACATTTTATTACATTTGAATTGTTGTTATTATTTATAGGGTATCTATTATTGTACTCATCTCCTGAAAAGGAGCTTAACTTCAAAATATTGTCACAGATATCATAAAGGAAGGAGTCGAAAATGAAATTGTCAACCAAGGCGCGCTATGCAATAACTGCGATGATGGATCTCGCGCTGCATGAACAAACTCGCCCCGTCACACTGGCGGATATTTCGCAAAATCAAGGCATATCCCTGTCATATCTGGAGCAGCTGTTTGCTCGACTGCGCAGCTATGGTCTGGTACGTGGAGTAAGAGGCCCCGGAGGCGGTTATCGCCTGGCAAAATCATCCACTGAAATCAGCATTGCTGAAATCGTTGGTGCAATCAATGACAAGAACAATATGCCGCAATTGTCAGAACCAGAAGGCCCGGATGAAAATAATCTGTCTGACAAGGCGATGATGGATCTTATGTGGAACGAACTGAGCTGCCGGATATACCGCTTTTTAGAAGGTCAGTCCCTCGATCAGTTTATTAGCCTGCAGCAGACAGGTGAAAAAGAGGAAGGTGGCGCGGCAACACTAAGCTCGGTCGCAACTGGTAGTAGTTCAGCAGTTGCCTGATCATAAATTCGTTCAATGGTAAGTAAAAGGCAGGTCGTTGACCTGCCTTTTTACTGTTTACACCAATCGCCTTTTCAACATATGCCCCCACTGGTAACACATTAAACCAAAACTGATCATGGCTGTACCAATGATCATTTCCGTGCTGATTATTTCATTGTTCAGCAGGTGCCCGAGCAGCATGGCTGTGACGGGTGTGATCATGGGTATCAGGGCAACCTGACGTGCCTCAAGATGATGGATCAGATAAAAGTACAGGCTGAATCCGACCAGAGTAGCAACAATCCCCAGGTACAGAATCGAGTAGCCTGCTCTTGGCGGTATTTCAGTCGGCCAGCTGCCGTCCACTATCAACCAGGTTAGCAGATAGAGCACAGACGCAATCAACAGGCCGCCTCCGTTTACAACCATTGCCGGCAGACCGGCCTGCACCCGTTTTAACAGTACCGCACTGATGCTATGCAACAATGTGGATGCTGTGACCAGAAAAATACCCAACTGCGCTTCATCACCCAGATGTACGCGGCCTGAAAAAATAACAACCAGGCCACTAATGCCGAAAACGATACCAAAAATCCGCATGGGCGTGAGGCTGTTTTCACCCAGAAACAGTGCTGCCATGATGCCAATCGTCAAAGGGCTTAGACCAAACAGGATTGCAATCATTGACGACGGGATATACTGCGCGCCGGCATACACCAGTATCATCGCACCATAAATACCCAGGCTGGCGGCCAGATACGACTGTATGGCCTTGCGGTGCCATACCAGACGCATACGCAGGTAACGTAACAGAACCAAAGTCAGTACGGTACCAATTACCATGCGCGCAGTTACGCCAAATAAAAACCCAACCTCTTCACCACTCCATTTTACACCGAGTGGTGTCGTGGACCAGATCAGGATAACCCCGAGATAGGCAATGGGTACAGTCATGTCAGTTTCCAGTAAAGATAAATAAAGTCATTTAAAAAGAAAAAGGCCCGGATCTTTCGAAGACGGGCCTTGAGGAATTCAGATTGTTAACAGGTCAATCTGCCCCGGCCCTCCAGGCACAGCGATGTGCCACAACGGCATACCAGTTGCGGATCATGGGGAGTGAATGTTTGTATGTCTTGACCATGTTCTGATCCTGACACAGAGAGGGAGTGGGCGTCAAGGGTGAAATTGTGAAGCCGTAGTCATTGTGTATTAGACTTTGTTACGCTTTAGTTTTACCCGACGCATGGCCTTGACAAGATCTGCCCTGTTATAGCGACTGCGGCCTGTCGGTTCATAACGTAAAGCCTGGTAAGCATGCAGTACGGGACCGATGGATGTGTAAAGATCCGGGCGTATTTTTTTTATACGTTGTGCGAAATCAAGCGGCCCTTCCCAGGTCCGTCGTCGTATACCGGCGCGTTGCAATTTACGACACAGTTGCATGTAGGCATTGACCACGGGATCGTTTATCGACTGGCGTTCCTTTTTCCACCAGACGAGCAGATATAACGCAACGATCAGGCTGGACAATGCGGTCATCCAGATGGCCATTTGTGTCCAGTTAAGAATGCCCAGTCGACGTAACACGCTGTTTTGCAGTTCCGGTCCGTAACTCATCACCCAGATGTTCCAGAGGTTGTTGACGCCGTCCCACGCCAGCACCAGGTTACGCAGGAAGCTGATATTGGTACGTAGAAGCCCGAGGACTGGCAGTGCTTCCGGTAAGGCAGCTTCAATACCGTACTCAATACGTTCAGGGGCGATAGCTGCAGTCGGGTCAATACGCACCCAGCCCTGTTGATCCAGCCATACTTCGGCCCAGGCGTGGGCATCGGACTGTCTGACGATCAGGTAATTTCCCAGCGTATTATATTCACCACCCTGGTAGCCGGTGACAACACGTGCAGGGATGCCGCTTGCGCGCATTATAAACACAAAGCTTGAGGCATAATGTTCGCAAAAGCCGCGCCGGGTGGTGAATAGAAACTCGTCGATACTGTTTTTACCGAGCCGCGGAGGGTTGAGTGTATAGGTGAACGGATCCTGACCAAAATACTGTAGCAGGTAGTGGGTGCGTTGTTGTATGTCCGGATATTCCTGGCTTAATCGTTGTGCCATCTGGCGACTGCGTGGGTTGCCATTGGGGGGTATCTCAAGTGCCCGTGAGCGCTGTGCAGCTGGCAGCGTGGGTGGCCAGTTCGCTACCGGTCGTGAAACCAGCTTATAACGTATTCGTTCGTCTACCTTGTTTCGGGAAAGTAACTGGCCATCCGTAGTGATGGTCATGTTACTTTCCGGAGCGACGACATAATCCAGGCCGAATAACCAGCGTCGGTTATGGGCTTCGAGTGTGACGCTGTAGCGGACTGGTTTACCTGTGCTGGCTACCCAGGTTTTAACTTTTTGTGCAGATGTGTTGTTGTGCCAGCTGCGTCCATCGTAGTCCCAGAGTACCGGTCCACGCCAGTAAAGCGTGGAATGCTCAGGAGTGTTTTGTTCAAATTCAACACGAAAAGCAACTTCGTTTGACAAGCTTAACTTGCTGATGCTGCCGGGTGACATACTGTCACTTATGCCAGTGCGGGCCATCTCGCTGTCACCAGGTAGTTTCCATAATGGCCCCTGTATACGCGGAAATAGCAAAAATAGTATGAGCATAACCGGGATGCTTTGTAGCAATAGAACGGCACCCTGTTTCAGAGCGCGCCGGCTTGAAATCATCGTTTGCTGGGATAACATCCAGGTGCTGGTGACCAGCCAGCTTCCCAGAACCAGATAAATCACCATGAATGCTGACTGGTCAAACAGAAATTGTGACAAGATCAGAAAATAGGCCAGAAACAGCGTAATGATCACATCGCGTTGCTGTCGAATTTCGAGTAATTTCAGTGCCAGCATCACGATTAGCAGGGATACCCCTGCATCGCGTCCGAGCAGGGTACCAAACTGGGCGACCACGGCAATGATAGCGGTCAGCACCAGTGTAAGTCGTACCAGTGCCGAGGGTAGTTTGTACTTGTATCTTGCAATTACGTAGCGCCAGAATGCTATCGCAATCCATGTCAGGCTGACCCAGAGTGGTATATGTGTTACGTGGGGTAGTAACACGACACTCAGCGTAGCCAGCAGCCAGTTAAACACCGTGAGTGAAACGGCCATCATACTTTTTGTACCCTGGGCATTTGAAACAATGCCAGGGCAGTTAAACACTGGTGCAGATGTGCGCTACCGCTCGCAGGCTCGATTAACTGGTTGGGCAATGACAGACCATATGGTTCGTGGCGGGCATCGCACTCCAGCACCCATTGGCACAGACGCGAAAGTCGTTGCTCTATATTGCCCAGATTACTCACACTGTCCCAGCTAAGCCATAAACCACTGTCGATTTGTTCATGAAACTGTTTCAGGCATGGCAGGCCTTCTGCATTCTGCCGACGCCAGGTCAGGCGAGATAACGGATCACCGGCGGCATAATTGCGCAAACCGACAAATTCATCACCCTGTGCCGGTGTGGTTCGGGTGCGTTCCCCGGTTCCGGATTGGCCACGTAGTTTAACGGGAGGTGCATTGGTTTCGGGTTTGGGATAGACGGTTAGTGTGTAGTCCGGTTGCCACCAGGACCAGGCGCGGGTCAGATTTAGCGGGTAGCGTGTTGCAATCCGGATTCGTCCGGGCGACAGGTGACCACGTCGTGTTGTGGTAACCGGGATCTGTATTGTATCGCTGGCATTGGCCTCTAGTATCGGTAAAATAGTGTCATCGTTTGCGAAGATATCATAGCGCTCTCGCTTGCCAGGGTTATGTATATTGATTTTAAGTAGCGCGGTTTGGCCGGCAAACACGGGTTGAGAAATGCCACAACGCAAGTTCAGCCCCAGTAAGTTGTGATGTGTTTTGATCATTGACAGGATAAACATACTGCCAAGTAAAAAGGTGAGCATGAATGCCAGACTGTTACTGTAATTAATCGCACTGAGTAGCATGACAAATAGAGCCAGTCCGAAATACAGCCCATGTAAGGTTGGTACGATGTAGATCCGGTGACGGTGCAGGCGCACGGTACCGGGTTCTGATGCTTTCAGGTTTCGAGCAGACAGTCTGTCGGCAAATTGTTGTAGCATGGGTTAGCCGGATCTGGTTCAGGGCACAGGAACGGAGTGTAATAGCAGCGATGCGAGGTCTGTGCCGGCCGGTGCTTCATGATTGGCACCTAGACGGTGGCCAGCAACGGAAGGCAGAATCTGTTGCACGTCCTCAGGTAAAACCGCCTCTCGTCCATCCAGCAGGGCCCAGGCCTGTGCACTGCGTAACAGTGCCAGTGCAGCGCGTGGCGACAAGCCATTACGGAAGTTTAACGGGTCGCGACTAAATTTGACCAGATCCTGGATGTAGTCCAGCAACGCATCTGATACGTGAATTTTTTCAGTCGCTTTTTGTAAATCAGTAAGCTTGCGGGTATCCAGAGTGGTTTCCAGCTCCTGAATCAGTTCCTGGCGATTACGACCAATTAATAACTGTCGTTCTGCGG
>DRJJ01000143.1 GCA_011052255.1 Gammaproteobacteria bacterium
CTGTCGCAACGACCCTTGTATTCAACCTCACCCTGTTTAAGACTGCGAGCGCCGATTACGATTCGGTGAGGGATACCGATCAGTTCCATATCGGCAAACATCACACCGGCGCGTACTTCACGATCATCCAGTAATACTTCGTAGCCGGCCTGGGTGAGTGATGTGTAGAGCGCTTCGGTGGCCTGTCGTACCTCGTCTGATTTTTTCATATTCAGTGGCAGCAGTGCGATCTGGTATGGCGCAATACTGTCCGGCCAGATGATACCTTTATCATCATGGTGCTGCTCGATTGCAGCCGCTACGATACGCGATACGCCAATACCATAACAGCCCATGGTCATGGTGGTCGTTTTCCCATTTTCATCCAGCACAACGGCGTTCAGTGCCTGGCTGTATTTCTCACCCAGCTGGAAGATATGGCCAACCTCGATGCCTCGGCGAATAGACAGGTGGCCGACACCGTCCGGGCTGGGGTCGCCGGCCTCCGCATTGCGCAGGTCAAAGGTATCGGGTTCGGGTAAATCACGCACCCAGTTACAGCCGGTTAAATGATAGCCATCCAGATTGGCGCCGCAGACAAAGTCAGACAGAGCGGCAGCACTATGGTCGACCAGCAGCGGGATGTCCAGGCCAACCGGGCCCAGTGATCCCGTGCCGCATGGCAGTTGTTGTTTGATTTCATCTTCTGTGGCAAAACATAAAGGCTCTGCGACTGCAGGTATTTTTTCAGCCTTGAGCGGGTTCAGTATGTGGTCACCGCGTAGCACCAGTGCTACCAGTCCGCTTTCGGCTCCTGTAACAATCAGGGTCTTGATTGTCTGGTTTGCATTGACCTTGAGTGTTTCACAAACCGCTTCGATACTGTGCTGGTCCGGTGTAGCGACTTTTTTAAGTTCCTGGCTGGCCGGTGCGCGTTGTTCGACGGGAGGCAGGGCAGGCGCCAGCTCAACATTGGCGGCATAATCACCCTGGTCTGAAAACGCAATGGCATCTTCTCCGGATTCGGCCAGCACGTGAAACTCATGCGAGGTGTTGCCACCGATGCTGCCGGTATCGGCTTCCACCGGGCGAAAATCAACACCTACGCGAGTAAAAATGTTGGTATAGGCCTCGAACATATCGTTATAGGTGTCCTGTAATGACGCCTGGTTCAAATGGAAGGAATAGGCATCTTTCATCAGGAATTCGCGGCCACGCATGATACCAAACCGGGGTCTGATCTCGTCACGAAATTTACTCTGTATCTGGTAGAAGTTCAGCGGCAGCTGCTTGTAACTTTTTATCTCGTTACGCGCCAGATCGGTAATAACTTCTTCATGCGTCGGGCCCAGGCAGAATTCGCGCTGGTGACGGTCGTGCATACGCAGCAGTTCCGGGCCATACTGTTCCCAGCGGCCTGATTCCTGCCACAGTTCGGCGGGTTGTACCGCTGGCATTAATACCTCCAGCGCACCCACCCGGTTCATCTCTTCGCGTACGATATTTTCCACCTTGCGCAAGACCTTGAGTCCAAGCGGCAGCCAGGTGTAGATGCCGGCCGCCAGTTTGCGAATCATGCCGCTGCGTAACATCAATTGATGACTGATTACTTCGGCATCAGAGGGGGTTTCTTTCAGGGTAAACAGGGGAAATTGTGATACACGCATGTTTTTTTACGGCTCATAGTCAGGATAAACGTCAGGGTAACCGGGCTGAACCACCAGCCCGCATCAGTACAAATTGTTGCATGCTTTGAGTTGCTGATCCAATGATTGCTTATTGTTGTTCAGTTTTCAGCGCAGGTATCACGTTGGTATCGGGCAGGTATTCCTGTGTTTCATAGGGCGAGCCATCGGTTGGGGGCTGGCTGGTTATGTGCACCAGGCCCTTTGCATCGGTCCATTTGTACACCGTTTCGGTCTGCATACTGGAGCCTGACATACGGTCGATCATGCCCGGCTTGAGCACATACATAGCCGCCGCCGCTGCTGCGATTAAAAATATTAACAATATCAATGCCTTCATGTTAGGGTTTTCCCTGATTGACGTGATTCATTCAGTTGCAGATTATATAGTAAACCGTTTCTAACGCGGATAGTAAACCGGTCAGGCCATCAGGAGCATAACAATGCGCACTATGCATGGGATACTTTATCTTTTTACCGTTTTAATGATCCATTCAGCTGCTCAGGCGGGGGATATGCCAGATCCGGCCGACCACGAGTTCAACCCGGTTATTTCTGGCCAGTTTAAAGGTCGGGATCAAATGCTGAAAACGGTTGACCAGAAGTCGTTTAATGTTTATGTGACCGGCCCGGAGGACGCCAGAAAAGGCATATTACTGATCCATGAGTGGTGGGGGCTGAACGACCATATTCGTAGCTGGGCAGACCGCTTTGCTGCGATGGGTTATCGTGCCGTTGCGATTGACCTGTATGGTGGCAGGATTACGCGGGATAAGGTCGAGGCAGGCAGACTGATGAAAACAGTTGATCAGACGCAGGCCAACCGCAAACTGAAAGCAGCTATTGACTGGCTACGGGCGCCGGGCCGGCGACTGGTGACACTGGGATGGTGTTTTGGTGGTGGGCAGTCGCTACGGGCAACGCTGCAGGCCCCGGGCGAAATAGCGGGCACGATAATTTACTACGGCCAGCCGGTGCTGGATGTGGATCGGCTCAGGACGATACAGGGGCCGGTGCTGGGCCTGTATGCGAAACAGGATGGCTGGATAACGCCGGATGTGGTGAAAAGTTTCCAGCAAGCGATGCGTGCGGCTGGCAAAACGCTGGAAGTACACAGTTACGATGCCCGGCATGCCTTTGCCAACCCTTCGGGTGGTCGTTATAACAGTGACGCGGCGCGTCAGGCCTGGAAAGAGGTGCTGGCATTCCTGGCGCGGGTGATGGATTATTAATGGGGATCTCCTGTTTGCTAATCTAAGGTATGTGTGAATGACCACCGTTCGGTTGTACGGACCTCAAGACGAAAGGCAATTTCGTGATATTGCTGTTCAGAACTATATCGAACAATTTCAGGATATCAGGTCGGCTGACCCGGATGATCCTGCGATTCAGGATTACCTGACACATATCATTCAAACACAGGAGAGTGGCAAAGGTATTATTCTGCTCGCTGAGCGAGAAAGCCGGCTGACAGGTTTTGTCAGCCTGTTAAGGCCTGATAAGAATACAGCAGATAACGCAAGTGAAAGTGCGTATGCTTTCATGTCGGATTTGTTTGTGATTCCGGAATGCCGCCATCAGGGAGTAGGCTCACTGTTGGCCAGTAAGCTTGAGGAGCAGGCACGTGTGATGGGGGCCACGAATGTCGCATTACGCGTTGCAGCAGAAAATGAAGGTGCTCGTCATTTCTATATTAACAAACAATATCAGGAGAAATTTATAGTGATGTCAAAAGGGCTTTCGGGACATAAATGATAAAAAGCCTGAAATGATCAGGGCTTCGTTTTGTCATTGATCTGCAAGGATGGATGCGCGTTTGGTGCTAGAAAGTTGCCTCATTCCAGCCCCACATATGGCGCTCGGCACTGGAAAACTCGATATAAATCCGGCTTGTGTCAATACTGAGTCTGTCGTGTATCAGCTGGCAGAGTGCTTTTGAAATCTGTGCAGTACTGTTTTCAGGCAGGCTAATGCTTTTCAGCTCAAGGTAAGCCAGCGGCGCATCGCTACTGGCAAACATCATTGGCTCGCTGTGCTTTAGGCTGACCATCACATAGCTTTCCGGTTTACCCAATTGCTCAGCTACACAGTGTGATGCCTCAGTCAGAATATCGGCTTGCTGATCAGTATCGATGCGCTTATTGGTCTGTATCAGCAAGTAGGGCATGCTACTTGGCGTCACATTCCTGCAGGGTTTTTTTGACCTGGACGATCATTGCCTGTCGCTCTTCCTCAGTCATCATCACGCGTTTGCCATCCACGACGCGTCTGACCTGATTTCGCGTTTCCAGAACCGCCATGTTCTTACGCATTTGATCACAAACTTTTTTATTGTGTTCCTTGACACGTTTATCATCAGCGGCATTGTCTTTCTTGTCTTTTTCGGCTTTCAGGCGCCGCTGCATGGCCTTTTCCTGCTCAGACCAGTCTTTTTTGTCACCGAACTGTGTATTTTCGTATTTCGGTACAGAGGCTTTATTCACCTTGGTTACCTCACGACCATCTGTTGGTGAGGTCTGTGAGTAGGTGACAGTCCCATTATCATCTATCCAGCGATACATGTACTGTTCTTCCTCCGCCAGGGCAGATATATGCGCGAAGCCTGAAAATATAGTGAGTAAAAAGCCAAGACCGAGCAGGCCTTTTTTTAACGTGATGGTTTCCATAGGCATTGTTATCTTATCCACTAATTTGATTCAAATATAGTTTACAGAAAATAGTTTGTAGCCTTATTCTGGCACTGACTGTGATTATAGTCCAACACGCGGTAAATTAGCTTGTTTTACTGATGGAATTGTCAAAATCGGGGTTTCGCGCACATTGCGCATAGCCAGATCAGATTCGAACTGGTTAGAGGTAGTAGAAGATAGATAAATTCATTGAAATCTCTTGACCTTGGGCTTGAATAACAGTATTTTCTAATGTTTGCATTTTAACTCCCTTGGCAGGCAGATAGCGGTATTTCGTACGTATTTCGCCCACGCAGCCAGCCAGCAAAACTGGGGAATTAACTGAATTATGGAGTATGGCTGTGGAATTGACCGGTGCTGATATTTTTGTCCAGTGTCTTAAGGACGAGGGTGTCGAGTATTTATTTGGTTATCCGGGTGGGGCGGTATTGCACATCTATGATGCTTTGTATCGCCAGAAAAATGTTAAGCACATCATGGTGCGGCATGAACAGGCGGCCACTCATGCGGCAGATGGTTATGCCCGTTCGACTGGCAAGCCGGGTGTGGTACTGGTGACCTCTGGTCCAGGTGCGACCAATGCGGTTACCGGCATTGCAACGGCCTATATGGATTCCATACCGATGATCGTAATCACCGGACAGGTACCCACCAGCCTGATCGGTAACGATGCCTTCCAGGAAGTCGATTCTGTTGGCATCACCCGTCCGTGTGTGAAGCATAACTTCCTGGTCAAGGACGTGAAAGACCTGGCCGAAACCATGAAGAAGGCCTTTTATGTTGCTACTACAGGTCGTCCCGGCCCTGTCGTTGTTGATATTCCGAAGGACGTCACAGCGCTGAAGGCCGAATATCATTACCCACGCGAAGTACACATGCGTTCCTATAACCCGGTGGTCAA
>DRJJ01000144.1 GCA_011052255.1 Gammaproteobacteria bacterium
ACAATAACGAAAGTTAATTAATCTACTCTCTGAATAACCGTGCGAGTACATGAACAGGGATAGCGATACAGCCACAGTCACCCGGCAAGCTCAACAAGCCTGGCATGTGCTAGATATCGATGCGGTTTTGTCTATCGTCAAGTCTGACGGCAAAGGTCTGGATACCACCGAAGCTATCAAACGATTGCAGCACTATGGTGCCAACCACCTGCCCCAGGTTAAACCCCCCGGCCCCCTTAAACGCTTTGCCGGCCAGTTCCACAATGTTCTGATCTATGTACTGCTGGGCGCTGGCGCGATTACCTTTCTGCTTGGCCACTGGATTGATTCCAGCGTTATCTTTGGCGTGGTGGTGGCCAATGCGATCATCGGTTTTGTACAGGAAGGCAAGGCCGAGGATGCGTTACGCGCGATACGTGCAATGCTGTCACCACAGGCCATGGCCTTGCGTGACGGACATCGTATCAGCATCGCCACTCAGGATCTGGTGCCGGGCGATATCGTAGTGCTGCAATCGGGTGACAAGGTACCGGCTGACCTGCGTCTGATTCGTGACAGAGGTCTGCGCATACAAGAGGCCGTACTGACAGGCGAATCGATTGCGGTCGAAAAGAACTGCAACCCCGTTAATGAACAGGACGCCCTTGCCGACCGCCTGTGCATGGCCTATTCCGGCACGCTGGTCAGTTCCGGCCAGGGCGAAGGTGTCGTGATCGCAACCGGCGCACATACCGAAATTGGTCGTATCAGCGAACTGGTGGCACAGGTCGACCAGCTGACTACGCCACTACTACGACAGATAGCCGAGTTTGGCCGCTTGCTAACAATCGCGATTCTGACTGTAGCCGTGGCGCTGTTTCTGTTTGGTGTGTTTGTGCGTGACTACACCGTCACCGATATGTTTCTCGCGGCGGTTGGCCTAGCGGTCGCTGCGATACCGGAAGGCCTGCCTGCCATTATGACCATCACACTGGCCATCGGCGTACAGCGCATGGCCCGACGCAAAGCCATTATCCGGCGCCTGCCGGCAGTGGAAACGCTGGGCGCGGTATCGGTCATCTGTTCTGACAAGACCGGTACGCTCACACGCAACGAGATGACGGTACGCAATATCGCCTGTGGCAGCGATGTGTTTGAGCTGACCGGCACCGGCTACGACGTGCATGGCGATATCCTGCTGGATGACAAAGAAGCAAGCCCCGATAACCATCCGATTCTACTCGACACCATCCGCGCAGCGGCACTATGCAACGACGCCAGTCTTTTGCTGAGTGACCATCAATGGCAGGTTCATGGTGACCCGATGGAAGGCGCGTTACTGGTCGCGGCACACAAGGCCAACCTGGACCCGGAGCAGGAACACAAATTTTATCCGCGTACCGATTTAATCCCCTTCGAATCCGAGCACCGTTTCATGGCCACCTTGCACCACAGTCACAGCGGTGAGGCCAGTATCTTCCTGAAAGGTGCTCCGGAGCGATTGCTGGAAATCTGCAGACAGCAACGCAACAGCGAGGGTGATGTGGCACTGGATATCGACTACTGGAATCAGCAGGTAGACCAGCTCGCCGCACGTGGCCAGCGTGTACTGGCAATAGCGTATAAATCTGCCCCATCACACCAGGTCGAACTGGAATTCAGTGATGTTGAAAATGGCCTGGTTTTTCTCGGCCTGTTTGGTCTGATTGATCCACCACGCGATGAGGCCATCACGGCGGTACAACAATGTCAGGCGGCAGGTATACGCGTCAAAATGATTACCGGTGATCATGCCTCCACTGCCTGCGCGATTGCACGACAACTTCATCTTGCCCACCCCGACGATGCACTGACCGGCAACCAGCTACAGCAAATGAGTGATACTGAACTGGCCACACGCGTACAGCAAGTTGATGTGTATGCACGCGTCAGCCCGGAGCATAAACTCAAGCTGGTTGAGGCACTGCAATCCAACGGCCTGATTGTGGCGATGACCGGTGACGGAGTAAACGATGCACCGGCGCTGAAGCGCGCCGATGTCGGTACCGCGATGGGCGGCATGGGTACCGATGCCGCGCGTGAGGCCTCGGAAATGGTACTGGCCGATGATAATTTTGCATCCATCACCTATGCCGTTGAAGAAGGTCGTACCGTTTATGACAACCTTAGAAAAGCGATTCTGTTTATCCTGCCCACCAACGGTGGTGAGGCACTGGTCATACTGGCCGCCATCCTGTTCGGCTTTCAGGAGCTGCCACTAACGCCAGTGCAGATACTCTGGGTCAACATGGTCACTGCCATAACCCTGGCTCTGGCACTGGCGTTCGAACCCGGTGAATCCGGCGTCATGCAACGACCACCACGAAACCCAAAAGAGTCCCTGCTTGGCAACATGTTTCTGTGGCGCATTGCCTATGTCTCACTGATACTGCTGGTCGGCACCTTTGGCCTGTTTCTGTGGGAAATGCAAAACGGGGCCAGCATCGAACATGGCCGCACCGTAGCGGTGAACACGCTAGTCATGTTCGAGATTTTTTATCTGTTTAACGCACGCTATATTCTTGACCCGGTACTCAATCGTGCCGGCCTGTTCGGTAACCGTTATGTACTTTATGCGATCGTCATCCTGCTGGCATTACAAATGGCCTTTACCTATCTGCCTGCCATGCAGACCTTGTTTGGCACCACAGCAATAGGCCTGACAGTGTGGCTACGTGTGGTGCTCGTTGCATCAAGCGTTTTGTTTCTGGTTGAGATTGAGAAGGCCGTTATCAGACGTCGAGGTACTGGTATTTCTACAAATTCTGATTAGCTGAGATACACAATACCTCTTAAAACCCTGATTCAAAAGCAGTTGTAACACGGGTGTCATATCCTGTATCTTCTATACTCTACAATTTAGGAAAGGATTCCTGCCATGGCACTAGCCACCATTACCACCCGCGCCCAGGATGGCGTTAATGCCCCACCGATCAGCGTGGAGGTGCATCTCTCCAATGGCCTGCCCGGCCTGTCTATCGTAGGCCTGCCTGAAACGGCTGTGCGCGAGAGCAAGGATCGTGTGCGTGGTGCGATACAAAACAGCCATTTCGATTTCCCGACCCGTCGTATCACCATTAA
Organism: Gammaproteobacteria bacterium; assembly: GCA_011052255.1. GTDB lineage: Bacteria > Pseudomonadota > Gammaproteobacteria > DRJJ01 > DRJJ01 > DRJJ01. The sequence continues at coordinate 3,100 of DRJJ01000144.1, forward strand.
TCTGGCACCTGCCGATATTCCCAAGGAAGGTAGTCGCTACGACTTGCCGATCGCAATGGGCATACTGGCCGCTTCCGGGCAGATTCCGACCGATGCACTGGATCAGTTTGAATTTGTCGGCGAACTGGCATTAAGTGGCGCGATACGGCCGGTTCAAGGCATCTTGCCAGCCAGTCTGCACGCGCGACGCGCCGGCCACAGCCTGATTTGTCCGACTGAAAATGAGGCAGAGGCGGCACTGGTCAACGCGGGCAGCGTTTTCTCTGCTGGCCATCTCAGCGATGTATGTGCCCATCTGGCCGGCTCACTGAAGCTGCCAGCCGCCAGCGCCAGTCTGCCCACCACCGCTGCGCCCGTCACCGATATTGCACAAGTACGCGGCCAACCCGCTGCACGGCGCGCACTGGAGATTGCTGCTGCCGGTGGCCATAACCTGCTCATGTGTGGCCCGCCCGGGACCGGTAAAACAATGCTCGCCAGCTGCCTGCCTGGCATCATGCCCGACCTGAATGAACAGGAAGCACTGGAGGCCGCCAGCATCGCATCACTGTGTGGCGAAAAAGATATCTGTGGTCAGTGGGCACAGCGCCCGTTCCGCACACCGCATCACACCACCTCTGCCGTGGCACTGGTCGGTGGCAGCAGCAACCCGCGCCCTGGCGAAATCTCGCGCGCACACCTGGGTGTGCTGTTTCTGGATGAATTACCTGAATTTGAACGGCGCAGTCTTGAGGTCTTGCGCGAACCACTGGAATCAGGCCGTATCGTGATATCGCGTGCCGCCCGGCAATCCGAGTTCCCGGCCCGTTTCCAGTTAATCGCGGCGATGAACCCCTGCCCCTGTGGCTATCTGGGAGATAGCAGTGGCCGCTGCCGCTGCAGCCCGGGGCTGATCAGCCGTTACCATAACCGACTGTCCGGTCCATTGCTTGACCGTATCGACCTGCATATCGATGTACCCAGACAACCGCTCACCTTGTTGCAACCTGGCACACCTGAAGAAAACAGTGCCACAGTGCGCGCGCGGGTCAGTCAGGCACATGTCGTGCAGCATGAGCGTTGCAGCAAACTCAATGCGCACATGACCACCCTTGACATCGATGAACACTGCGCCCTGTCCACAGGCGATTCCGGTATCCTGCAGCAGGCAATCGACAAACTGACCTTGTCATCAAGAGCCTACCATCGCACCCTGAAACTGGCCCGCACTATCGCCGATCTGGCCCTGTCGCCAGACATTAAAACGGCACACCTGACCGAGGCGCTCAGCTATTGTCAACGTGATCCCGGGCACATTTATGCTGCCTGTTAACTACCTCGGAAACCATATCTGCAAAGCCACTGGTCAAATTTAACCTTATTTAACCTGCTTCATAGTGGTTTACGTGCTAAACCGTACTAAAATAGGATATTGATCTCCAGATCAAGAGGAGGGCTGCAATTCAGTCCTCGACTCATGCTGATATTTTAATACGGATTAACAAACCAGGACAATGAAGCGCTTTACCAGACAACTGATACTTATTGTATTTACCGGCCTGCTCGTAACTGGCTTCACGGCCGGATTCACCGCCACCACGCCAACCCCGAACATGGCATCGGCAGCACCACTGAAACCGCTGGTTCTAGGTGTCTTTCCGCGACGCGGTGCGACCAATACGATGAGAATG
>DRJJ01000145.1 GCA_011052255.1 Gammaproteobacteria bacterium
CCTACCACATCGACACGATGATGGTCTTCATGGCCAACATGGCGTGGAACTCCAGCATGAACACCTCCGAAGTACGCAACATGCTTAATGACAAGGATGAAAACGGCGAGTACAAGATTCCGTTCCTGATAGTCTGTGATGCATTCCAGTCTGAAATGGTGGCCTTTGCGGACCTGGTATTACCCGACACCACCTACCTTGAACGTCACGACGTGATGTCCATGCTTGACCGCCCGATCTCGGAATTCGATGGTCCGGTCGATTCGGTACGCATACCGGTATTACCCCCCACCGGTGAATGCAAACCATTCCAGGAAGTGTTGATTGAACTGGGTACACGTCTAAAACTGCCGGTATTCATGAATGAACAGGGCAAACGTAAATACCGCGATTACCCGGACTTCATCACCAACTTCGAAACCGAACCCGGTTCCGGTATCGGCTTCCTGGCCGGCTGGCGCGGCAAGGGCGGCGAAAAGTTCATGAAAGGTGAACCCAATCCAAACCAGTGGAAAATGTACGAAAAGAATAACTGCGTCTACCAGTATCACCTGCCGCGTTCATTCCAGTACATGCGCAACTGGAACCAGGGTTATCTGGAATGGGCACAGGAACATCGCCTGACACGCTACGCGGAACCGATCAACATCCATATCTATTCAGAAGTGCTGCAAAAATTCCGTATGGCCGCACAGGGTAAACACGATGGCAAACAGCCTCCCGATCGTTTACGTAAACGTATCGAAACCTATTTCGACCCACTGCCGTTTTATTTCGAGCCGCTGGAGTCGCAGCTGACCGACAAGCATACCTATCCGCTGAATGCGATCACGCAACGGCCGATGGCGATGTACCACTCCTGGGATTCACAGAATGCGTGGTTACGTCAGATCCATACGCACAACTATCTGCATGTTAACCCGCAAGTTGCCCGCTCTCAGGGCTTCGAAGACGGCGACTGGTTGTGGGTAGAATCACAGTGGGGCAAGGTGCGCTGCATGTGCCGCCTGTCTGAGGCAGTTGAGCCCGGTACGGTGTGGACCTGGAATGCGATCGGCAAGGCCTCCGGTGCCTGGAACCTGACCCCGGAAGCCAATGAATCGAAAAAAGGCTTCCTGTTGAATCATCTGATTTCGGAAGAACTGCCGGAACATGCGGACGGTGAACACCTGTCCAACTCCGACCCGATTACCGGCCAGGCTGGCTGGTATGACGTGCGGGTGCGGGTGTATAAGGCAGGTGATGATGAAGCACATGAAACTTCCCCTCAGTTCAAGACGGTAAAACCTGTGCCAGGGCAAAGTAAACGTGCGCGTTGGCTGGGGTGGTTTGCGGGGAAGAAATAGTAACAATTAATAAGCGGGTGATGTAAGGGCTATTGATCCCCTCGGCAACTGCTCCTGCGTTGCACTACCGACGGCGTCCATGCCGTCGTCACCAAGGCGGGAGAGGGGGCTACCAGGACGGCAATGAATAAATACATCAAGCCGTACCTTTTCTGGCCGGACTATCGGTTACAGACCGTCGGCAGCATGGACGCTGCCGTCGAGCGCACACGGATGTGTTCACAGCGCGTCTGTAACCGATAGTCCGGCCAGGAAAGGTACACATTACGTATCTCATTACCTGAAACGAACACGACATACAAACGGTTAACAACATGACACAACTAGCACTGGTTATCGATCTGAACGTCTGCGTAGGCTGCCATGCCTGCGTCACGTCCTGCAAACAGTGGAACACCTCGGGGCCAGCCGGCTTTATGTCGGATGACAACCCCTATGACAAGGACCCGAACGGCACCTTCTTTAATCGCGTCCAGTCGTTCGAGATCGGTGAGTTTCCTAAGACCGAAATGGTTCATTTCCCGAAGAGCTGCCTGCACTGCGAAGATCCGCCATGCGTACCGGTGTGCCCGACCGGCGCCAGCTACAAACGCGAAGAAGATGGCATCGTACTGGTGGACTATGACAAATGTATCGGCTGCAAATACTGCTCATGGGCCTGCCCTTATGGTGCACGTGAACTGGATGAACACCAGAAAGTCATGAAAAAATGCACACTGTGCGTCGACCGGATTTATGACGAGACGCTGCCGGAAGCAGAACGTAAACCAGCCTGCGTACTGGCCTGTCCAACCAGCGCGCGCCTGTTTGGTGACGTGCACGACCCGGACTCGCAGGTATCAACCGCGATACGTGAAGAAGGGGGTTATGCACTAATGCCGGAATGGGGCACCAAGCCGGCCAACCACTATCTGCCTCGGCGCAAACAGCACATCAAGATCCATGAAGATGAATTGATCCGTGCAGATAACCCGCTCAAGAAAGAAGGTGTTAAACCACGCACGATTATTGATGAACCGACACTGGATGATATTACAAGCTGGTAAACACCCGCTTGCTATCACTGATTAAACTGACCTAAATATTTTGTACCTGGAGTCAATATGCACCCGGCCTTTTCTGTTATTTTTCTAACCACCCTGATTGGCGCAGGTCAGGGGTTATTTCTGGCATTAGTGACCGGGCAGAGCTACGCGGCTGTCGGCCTGGTGAATGTCACCAATCCTAATGAGTTCTATACATACGGCAGTATCGTCGCCATACTGTTTCTGATTGCCGGTCTGGGCGCATCGTTCTTTCACCTGGGGCGACCGGAACGTGCATGGCGTTCGGCTGCCCGCTGGCGCACATCCTGGTTATCACGCGAAGTTATCGTCCTGCCCATATTTATGTCGATGGTATTCGCATACGGTCTGCTGCATTACTTTAACTGGGATCCAAATATACTCGGAGCAGAACAGCCACTACAGGGACAGCTGTCATTATTCATCGGCATTATCGGTGCCGTTGTTTGTTTTGCATTGTTCCTGTCCACCGGCATGATATACGCCTGCATGAAATTTCTTCAGGAATGGTATACACCGCTAACCGTGATCAATTACACCTTGCTGGGTAGTGCATCCGGTTTCATGCTGGCCACCTTGCATGCGGCCATTTACGAACCCGGCCTGACCAGCCTGTATGGCGTATGGGCAACCATTATTACCCTGGTGGCACTGCTGACACGCCTGGCCAGCCTCTATCGCAACGCACGCATAAAATATAAATCCTCGATGCAAAGCGCTATTGGCGTACGTCATAACAATATCGACCAGAAAGCGATGGGCATGATGGGTGGCTCATTCAACACACGTGAGTTCTTTCACGGTGCAAGCCCGTTCTGGTTTCGTTCGATACGCTGGACATTCCTGATCATGACCTTCCCTGTGCCACTGGCATTCCTGTGGGCGGGTCTGGAAACAGGCATTCAGGTATTTCTGCTGCTGGCATTTATCAGCCAGTATCTTGGCCTGATCGCCGAACGCTGGTTCTTTTTTGCGCAAGCCAATCACCCGCAGAACATTTATTACCAGGCTATCTAACTATCCGGCGATGCGTAGCGGGGTTTAAAACATCTCGCTACGCACCACCGTTTATTCCACTTGCTGCCCCAGGCTAAAATTAAACACAGCACCCTGGTTCACTTCTCCTTCAGCCCAGATCCGGCCACCATGTCGCTCAATAATACGGAACACCGTTGCCAGACCAATCCCGGTACCGACAAAATCCTTATCCTCATGCAAACGTTCAAACACCCCGAATAGTTTGCTCGCATACTTCATATCAAAACCCGCGCCATTGTCACGTAATGTATAAACAGTAAGACCCTCTGCGTTCATCTGGTGGCTGAATTCAATGACAGCCTGATCCTCCCTGACAGAGTAATTCCAGGCATTTTGTAACAGATTTTCCAGTACAATCTGCATCAGGCCCGGATCACATTCCACAGGCGGCGTGTCCTGAATAATAAAATCGACACTTCGCTGCGTATCACTTTCCCGCAGGTGGGTAGCTACCGTTCTGGCCATGTCGCTCAAATCTGTCTCCAGTATTTTCATTTCCTTACGGGATATTCTTGAAAGATTCAGCATGTCATCTATTAACACCGACATGCGCTGCGTTGAAGCCCGAATACGGTTTAGATAATTTTGACCATCCGCATCAAGCTGTGACATATGATCTTCCAGCAACACCTTGCTGAAACCATCAATTCTTCTCAGTGGTGCACGTAAATCATGTGACACAGAATAGCTGAATGCCTCCATTTCCTTATTGGCCCGCTTCAGTTCATGAGTGCGCTCATTAACCAGATCTTCAAGATGAAGTCGGTAGCGCTTAAGCTCATCCTCTGTATGCAGGCGCATAGTAATATCGTTTAACGCAACGGTGTATATGACGCTGTCATCAAAATCCATCCTGGATATCGATGCCTCAATAGGGAACTCGGTACCATCTTTGCGCAGTGCACTGATATAATCACGCTGCATGGCAGGCCGCATGGCAGCGGACTCTTCACCAAAATCACGCACCATGCTGCTATGTGAATGGCGAAAGCGTTCGGGTATCAGCATATCAAGACTACGTCCCATCACCTCATCTGAACGATAGCCAAAAGATTTTTCGGCCTGATGATTAAACAAGATTATGGAATAATCACTGTCAATAGAAATAATGACATTGCCGACCACATTCAGTATGCCGTCTGTCCTGGCCATGTTCTGCTCAAGTGAGTCCTGCGAGGACTCGATCACTTCCAGCAGCTGGTTAAAGCTACGGTAGAGCACACCCACTTCATCCTGATGCGCGGTGAACAGTCTCTTTGAGTAATCCTGCTCGGTTGCTATCTGGTCAACACTTTTGCTCAATTCCAGTATTGGTCTGGAAAAAAAACGTGGTATCCAGTAACCCGCGATTAAAAACAACAGTATAAAAATCATAACTACAGCGGCAACCAGACGATAGTAATCCTGCTCCCTCGCAACCAGCTCTTCTGTCGACAGGCTCATGTAAATGGTGCCATAGCGCGTACCTTGATAGGCAACTGGATGGTACAAATCTATAGACAGAGGGTTTAATCGTGCGCCATCAGCTTGTAACTTCGGTGGGGTGAGTTGTTGTGTTCCATCTTGCTGGTAGCCAAACACCAGCTCACCCTCGGGGTTATAAACATAAGACGCCTGTACTCTGGGTAGCGACTCCAGTTTGGTAACCACATCAGCAGCATCTTCTGCCCGGCCAAAAACGATGACCTTCACAAGATCCTGGCTGATGACAGCAACATCCGACTGCGCCGTTTTGATTGCATCCGCACGCAATTTGCCAATATCTGTATAAATTATGATCAGAAAGCCTCCTACCGAAACCAGTGTCGCCACTACAAAATTCGCCATGACCAGCTTGGTCCGTATAGGCATTTTTCTGAACATCGAAAACATCTGTTACCCTCGAGGGAACCTAAGATTAATTACTATCTTGTCGTCTGTGTTTTTTGTATTAATCAGCAATCTGTTCTGTAATTAATGCGAAAACATTATTTATTTTTCTATTGGTAAATCTGCATCATTTCCCCATTCAGACCATGAACCATCATAGTGTGACACATCGTAGCCAGGCTCGCGCAGAATAAAATAAGTGAATGAGGATTGCCTGCCCTTGTTACAATATGTAATTGTTTTTTTGACTTGTCTACACCCCTGTAGACCTGCTTTAATTCATCAAATGGCTTGATCGTTGACATCCTGTTTACATCCTTAATATTTCGATCCCAGGGGATATTGATTGCTGATGGAATATGACCTGCCCGCGCTGACTTGCTGACCTTCCCGCTATACTCATCCGTTGTGCGCGCATCGAGTATTATCTTGCTGTCGTCTTCTGTAGCTAGCAGGGTGTGTAAGCGGGTAGCAAGTCGTCGCGGCTGTATAGCCGCTACATATTGCCTGGCTTCTGGCTTCGCCTCGACCCGAGGTAACAGGATAATTTTTAATAAGCCGGGGTGGATTGGGGCTAAAGGTACTGTCTACCGGTATATTCACCGCACCACTTATATGACCAGACAGATACGCCTCCCTCTCCCTTACATCCAGCACAACGAGATCTTTATTATTAATAATGCTGCGTTAACCAGTCAGCATCAAAAACAGCAATATAAACCAGTATAGTCATCTGGCCAATAAAAGATATGTCACGAAACAGGGGGCTCCATCAAGACTTTACTCCAGCTGAACATATCGCTCCTGTCTGAAACGTGGTGTGCAAATACAGATAAATACCAGATCCTGATCGCCTGTATTAGTGATTTTCTGCGTCTGTCCATCTCCTATCACCACCACGTCCATTTCACAGACCGCAACCGGCCCCTCGCCGGCTATCATCACCTCACCTTGTCCGGACAGAATGACATAACGCTCAATGATACCTGTCAGCTTATGCAAACTGGTGGTTACCCCCGGCTCGACCCGGGCACGCGCAACTGAACATTTTGGATCCTTATCGTTGTTATGGATTTCCACTATATGGCAACGTTCCTGTGTTACGAATTCGGTGTTCACATCAAACCTGGATATCATCTTCATCCCTTATTCACAATTTTTTCAAGATGGATACATACGTAATTACCCTGCGACAGCTAACCACCTATACACACATATACCCGTTACTGTACCCCGACTCTTTGCCAAAGCAGCACGTTTAAGGTAGTTTTGAACACGCTATGCAGAACTTACCACATCGCAATCATCCACACTCATGGCTCTGGTCAAAGATGGCCGCTATACCTTTTTACATGCAAGGCTCTTTACAGTGACCAGCACACCTCGCCGTCGTGTCATGCTGCAATTGCTGATACTAGTGATCGGACTTGTAGCCATGCTCAGCATGCATGAACACTTGCGTGAGCAGCAAACATCCCGCATCAATAAACAAATCGTGCAGGCCAGCACCTACCTGAACCAGACAATCAAGCTATATATGAATAGCTCCCTGGTTACTTTATCGGCTATTCGTAATAATATAAGTCAGGCGGTCACTGCTAATAATGTTCAGTTGTACAGTCGCATCAGCCAGTCAGCGATGGAAAAATACCCTTATATCTATCATATCGCTGTAACAGACAAGAACAGCCATACACGCTGGGCCTATCCTGAGAACAGTCATAACCCCTCTGCGAATACCCGTCGTGAGATGACCTACGATACCGGCATACTCAGGCAGTCTCTTGCGCAACAGCAGACGCTCAGCACAATCAATGTAAGAGATGAAAATCTCTATTATCAAACCTACACCCCGCTAAACCCGGTCAATAGCGAACAAGGTGTATTAGTGGTATTTTTCAGTTTATCACCGGTCGTAGAGAAACTGACCGTAAATATGGATGCCAATCTCGCATTCAGTATACTGGCGCCATCAGGCGAAACTGTCTGGAATCATCCGCTCCGCGAAACCAGTCTGTATGTCAAACAGATATCGAGCATCCCGGTAGATGGCGGTGTATGGAAAATCCAGACAGCCTGGCTATCCAACCCATCCATTCTGGCGACCAATCTGTATATTCTGAACTGGGGTACCGGCCTGGTTTTTCTGACCATATTGCTGATTACCGTACACCAGTCCGGTACCTTTACTGACCGATTACGACACGATGTCAGCGAGAAAAATACCGCACTGGAAGCCGCCAACCGACATTTGCTGGATGTAATTTCCGAACGTATCCAGTCCGAGAAGAGACTTGAATACAGCGAAAGGCGTTACCGTTTACTGTTTAACAATGCCAATGATGCCGTGTTTGTACAGCATATTCTGGAAGATGGTCGTTATTCCTCTTTTATAGAAGTCAATGAAGTGGCGTGCAACCTGCTGGGTTACGACCAGGACACCTTATGCAAACACTCAATGAAGGATTATTCCCAACCAGAAGCCCGGCATCATTTAAGCCGAAAAGCACCATACCTGGAAAGTGACGTACAGCAGTTATTCGAGACCGTACTGTTGCACAAAGACGGACATCAAATTCCCGTTGAAATCAGCTCCCACACATTTGAGTTAATGGGTCAGCAAACGGTGCTGTCAATCGTGCGTGATATCACTGAGCGCAAACTGGCAGAAAAAGAGGTACGCAAACGTCAGGATGAACTGGCCCATGCGGCTCGCTACGCCAGCATGGGGAAACTGGCCTCAGGGCTTGCCCATGAGATTAATCAGCCACTGAGCGCTATTGTCAATTATATCAACGGTGGACTGAGACGGCTTGAAGCTGACAATCTGGGGCAGGACGAACTAAAATCGGTGATGCAGAAAATTGCAGACCAGGCGCAGCGGGCCGCTTCGATAGTCAGCGGAATGCGTGATTTTATTCGCAAGCGCAAACCACGCCGAGGTGAAATAGGGGTTAATACCCTGGTTCGGCAAAGCCTGCAATTGGTACAGAGCGAAATAAAATATAACTCAATTATTGTCACACAAAACCTGACACCCCATCCACCGATGATTGTCGCCGATGCAATCCAGATCGAGCAGGTTTTAATGAATCTGATAAAAAATGCCATTGAAGCACTGATAGAATTACCTGATAATCAGGAACGCAGACTGCATATAACGACCGAAACAACAGATGATAATACGGTCAGGGTACAGGTACAGGACAACGGCCCCGGCCTTGCACCTGAGATTAGCGAACGCCTGTTTGAATCATTTAACACCACTAAATCACAAGGCATGGGGCTTGGGCTTTCTATCTGCCGCACCATCATTGAAGCCCATGGTGGACAGTTATGGGCCGACACAAAACAGGAGACAGGAGCACTTTTCTGTTTTACTATCCCTCAATATCATGAAGGGTCGAAATATGAATAATAACGCGACAACAGTCTATGTCATCGATGACGATGATGCGGTAAGAGAATCGCTGAGCTGGTTACTCGAATCAGTTGGACTAAAGGTTGAGACCTATGCAGACGCTAGAAGCTTTCTGGCGCATATCACTACCAGCCAGACAAATGGCTGCGTTGTAACAGATGTTCGCATGCCGGGCATGAGCGGTCTGGAGTTACAAACCGAATTAACGGAGCGCCAGATCGGGCTACCTGTGATCATCATAACCGGGC
>DRJJ01000146.1 GCA_011052255.1 Gammaproteobacteria bacterium
TGTAATCCATGGCTCAAATGCTTTGCCAAAAATAGCGTAGACAGCGTATATTAACAGGTTGACCCGGTTGCAGGAAACAAGATGGACACCATAGACATACGTGGCGCTCGTACGCACAATTTAAAGAACATAGACGTCAAGCTGCCACGCGACAAACTGATTGTTATTACTGGCTTATCCGGATCCGGCAAATCATCGCTGGCCTTTGATACGATCTACGCAGAAGGCCAGCGCCGTTACGTCGAATCGCTGTCGGCCTATGCCCGGCAGTTCCTGTCGGTAATGGAAAAACCGGATGTAGACCATATAGAAGGTCTGTCCCCGGCTATTTCGATAGAGCAAAAATCCACCAGCCACAACCCGCGTTCAACTGTTGGTACGATTACCGAGATATACGACTACCTGCGTCTGCTGTTCGCGCGCGCCGGTATTCCCCGCTGCCCGGATCATGCTGTCGATCTTGAGGCACAGACGGTCAGCCAGATGGTCGATCTGGTCATGGCGCTACCCGCAGGCAGTAAGCTGATGCTACTGTCGCCGCTGGTACAGGCACGCAAAGGTGAGCATGTCGCTGTTATTGATGAACTGCGCAGCCAGGGTTTTGTGCGCGCGCGTATCGACGGCAAGATAGTCGAACTGGATCAGGTGCCGTCTCTGGACCTGCGTCAGAAACATACCATTGAAGCGGTAGTCGACCGATTCAAGGTACGCGAGGATCTGGCACTACGACTGGCTGAGTCTTTCGAAACCGCGCTGCGGCTGTCTGATGGTCTGGCGACTGTCGCCTGGATGGATGATGAAAGTCATGAAGAAATGGTTTTCTCGGCCAAGTTCGCCTGTCCGCATTGTGGCTATAGTCTGAGTGAACTGGAACCACGCCTGTTCTCGTTCAATAACCCGGTCGGTGCCTGCCCCTCCTGTGACGGATTGGGCATCAGGCAATTCTTTGACCCGCAACAGGTAGTTACCCATGCCGACCTGAGTCTGGCCGGTGGTGCCGTACGTGGCTGGGATCGCCGCAATTCCTATTATTTCAATATGATCAGTTCTCTGGCGGACCATTACGGCTTTGATACCGATACGCCGTATAAGGAGCTGGAGCCTGAACAGCAACAGGTTATTCTGCATGGCAGCGATGACGAGATCATAGACTTCGAATACTTCAACGAGCGCGGCGGCATTACCCGACGCCAGCATACGTTTGAAGGCATTATCACTAATATGCAGCGCCGCTATCGTGAAACCGATTCCAATGCCGTACGCGAGGAGCTGGCTAAATACCTCAGCACCCAGTCGTGTGAAGATTGTGATGGCAGCCGATTGAACCGTGCGGCCCGACATGTCTATATCGATAAATATACCCTGCCAGAGGTCACCACTATACCGGTAGGGCAATCACTGGAACTGTTTCAGGCGCTCACTCTGCCCGGTAAACGTGGCGAAATCGCCGAAAAGGTGGTCAAGGAAATCAGGTTGCGCCTGAAATTTCTGGTCGATGTCGGGCTGGATTACCTGTCACTTGACCGCAGTGCCGACACCCTGTCGGGCGGTGAGGCACAACGCATCCGACTCGCGTCCCAGATCGGTGCCGGACTGGTAGGAGTGATGTACGTACTGGATGAACCCTCGATCGGCCTGCACCAGCGCGACAACGAACGACTGCTCAAGACCCTGATCTATTTACGTGACCTGGGTAATACGGTGATTGTGGTCGAACATGATGAAGACGCAATTCGCAGTGCAGACCATGTGCTGGATATAGGTCCCGGGGCCGGTGTACATGGTGGTCAAATCGTGGCCCAGGGTACACCACAGGACATTCTGGACCACCCTGACTCCTTGACTGGAGCATACCTGTCGGGCCGCAAAAAGATTCATATCCCCGAGTCACGCACACCGTTCGATACGAAAAGTATACTAAAGATCAATAAGGCCAGCGGTAACAACCTGCAACAGGTAACGGCCAAAATCCCGATAGGCCTGCTGACCTGTATCACGGGTGTGTCCGGCTCGGGTAAGTCCACGCTGATCAATGACACTTTGTATCGTTATGTTGCACGCGAACTCAATCGCGCCAGTACGGAAGTGGCGCCATGTAAATCGATCAAGGGGCTGGAGCAAATAGACAAGGTGGTTGATATTGACCAGAGCCCGATCGGGCGCACCCCTCGCTCCAACCCGGCCACCTATACCGGCCTGTTCACCCCGATACGGGAGATCTTCGCCGGTACCCAGGAGGCACGCTCGCGTGGCTACAAACCTGGCCGTTTCAGCTTTAATGTCAAGGGTGGTCGCTGTGAGGCCTGTCAGGGTGACGGTGTTATCAAGGTCGAGATGCATTTCCTGCCGGACATCTACGTCACCTGCGACGTGTGCAAATCAAAACGTTACAACCGCGAGACCCTGGACATCCGTTACAAGGGCAAGAATATATACGAAGTACTGGAAATGACCATCGAGGAAGCTTATGATTTTTTTAGTGCTATACCGGCGCTAAAACGTCGACTGAAAACCCTGCTTGATGTCGGCCTGAGCTATATTAAACTGGGACAGAATGCGACCACCTTGTCTGGTGGCGAAGCACAGCGTGTGAAACTGTCGCGCGAACTGTCAAAACGCGATACCGGTCAAACACTGTACATACTTGACGAACCTACCACCGGTCTGCATTTTCATGATATCGAGCAATTACTTGCGGTACTGAGCCGTCTGCGCGACCATGGCAATACGATAGTAGTGATCGAGCACAATCTGGATGTAATCAAAACGGCTGACTGGATAATTGATCTGGGTCCGGAAGGTGGCATCAAAGGCGGCCGTATTATCGCCACAGGCACGCCCGAACAGGTAGCCGAAAATCCCGACTCCTATACCGGCCAGTACCTGAAGCCAATGCTGGAACGAGATACAAACCATTAACGGGCGGGTTAGGCATTGATTGTACTGTGCACAGATTTTGGTCTCGAAGGCCCATACACCGGGCAGGTCAAGGCGGTCCTGTTACAGCAGGCACCCGCGACAGCGGTGGTCGATCTGTTTAGCGATCTTCCTGTGTGCAACCCTAAGGCATCCGCCTATTTGCTGTCTGCCTATAGCCAGAATTTTGAACCCGATACGGTATTTATGTGCGTGGTTGACCCGGGTGTGGGCAGTGAACGTGATGCGCTGATTCTACACACCGACCAGCACTGGTTTGTTGGCCCTGATAACGGGCTGCTGGAAATGGTGACTCGGCGCTGTACACCGCATGAGCTCTGGCGCATTACATGGCGACCTGAGCGTTTATCCAGCACCTTTCACGGCCGCGATCTGTTTGCACCGGTAGCGGCAATGCTGTCGGCAGGCCGGATGCCGGATGCAGAACAGCTCGATCCACGCCCACCTCGCGCTGACTACCCGAATGATCTATTCGAGGTCGTCTATATAGATCATTATGGTAATGCGATAACGGGTGTACGTTCTGCAGCCATTCCTGAGTCCTCCGTATTATCCGTTAATGGTCTACAGATTCATCCGGCCAGGACCTTTTCAAGCATGCCAGCTGGACAAGCGTTATGGTATGCCAATTCGAATGGGCAGGTAGAAATTGCGGTCAACCTTGGGCGAGCGTGTGATGTGCTGGGGTTGAAGACTGGGGATGCGTTTACAGCAGGGTCAAAATAATGCTTTGTTATTGACTCTAATTTACTTGGTCAGCACGTATACCTGTCCAGTGGCCTTGGCGGGGTATGCATTACCACGCGGAGCGTGGGAACGAGGGGAAAATAATGCGTTCCCCTGTTTTGATTCCCTCACCCCAGCCCTCTCCCGGAGGGACGACTCCAGGGATGGAGGAGGTAGGACGAAGTTTGGAACCCGAGTCGAGAGGGAGTACACAGGCCAAAAGAAGTGGACAGCACAAAAAAGGCCGGGCAAGCCCGGCCTTTTTCTAATTTCAAAAGAGCTTATTCAGCCGCTTCCGTTTCTTCTTCAGCGATCGGACGATCAACCAGCTCAACATAGGCCATCGGCGCAGCATCACCGGTACGGTAACCACACTTCAGGATACGCAGGTAACCACCTGGGCGTTCCTTATAACGAGGACCCAGATCAGAAAACAGCTTGCCGACTGCTGCCTTGTCACGCAGGCGACTAAAGGCCAACCGGCGGTTAGCCACACTGTCTTCTTTAGCCAGCGTAATCAACGGTTCTGCAACCCGGCGCAGTTCTTTGGCCTTGGGCAAGGTAGTTTTAATTACTTCGTGCTCGAACAGTGAATTAGCCATGTTCTTGAACATAGCCTTACGATGACTGCTGTTGCGATTTAGTTGTCGCCCTGATTTACGATGTCGCATCGTGCTAACCCTTATTCAATTCTTACAATAACAAAAAATTACGCAGACGCCTTGTCCTTGAAACCGGCTGGTGGCCAGTTTTCAAGACGCATACCCAGAGACAGACCATGGGATGCCAGTACGTCCTTGATCTCGGTGAGTGACTTTTTACCCAGATTCGGGGTTTTCAGTAACTCGACTTCGGTGCGCTGTATCAGATCACCGATATAATAAATACTTTCTGCCTTGAGACAGTTTGCGGAACGAACCGTCAGTTCCAGATCGTCAACCGGACGCAGCAGGATCGGATCAATTTCAGATTCTGCTTCTTCAGGTTGCTCTTCTTCCTTGCTCTTCAGGTCAACAAATACTGACAGCTGATCCTGCAGTATGCCTGCCGCCTGGCGAATGGCATCTTCCGGATCAACCGTGCCATTTGTTTCCAGCTCGATCATTAGCTTATCAAGGTCAGTACGTTGTTCGACGCGTGCGCTTTCTACACTGTAGGCAACACGGTAAACCGGGCTATAGGTTGCATCCAGTAGCAGACGGCCAATAGCACGATTTTCATCACTTGCCGCTTCACGTTGAGGCGCCGGTACATAACCACGGCCACGCTCAATCTTAAGCCTCATGTTCAGCTCGCCATTGTTCAGGTTGGCGATAACATGATCAGGGTTAATGATTTCTACATCGTGATCCAGCGTAATGTCACTGGCCAGCACTGGCCCTTTACCACTCTTTTTCAGTGTCAGTTCCGCTTCATCACGAGCATGCATAATAATTGCCAGCCCTTTAAGGTTCATCAGGATGTCGATAACATCTTCCTGAACGCCTTCAAGACTGGTGTATTCATGTAAAACACCATCGATTTCCACTTCTACGACTGCACAACCTGGCAGTGATGAAAGCAGGATGCGACGAAGAGAATTACCCAGCGTGTGTCCGAATCCGCGTTCCAGCGGCTCAAGTGTTACCTTAGCGTGACGTTCATCTCTAACTGAAACGTCTACCACACGGGGTTTTAGGAATTCTGAAACAGATGCCATTTCCTGTCCTCTTCAGTCTACTTATTTGGAATACAGTTCGACAACGAGATGCTCGTTGATATCGGGTGGAAGCTCACTACGTTCTGGTACTGATTTGAACACGCCTTCCAGTTTCTTGGCGTCTACATCAATCCAGTCGGCAATGCCGCGCTGCTGCGCCATTTCCATAGCAGACTGTATACGTGCCTGCTTCTTGCTGCCTTCATTTACATTGATAGCATCACTTGCCTTAACGTTGAATGCGGGAATGTTTACACGTATACCATTTACCGTAACGCCTTTATGTTTGACCAGTTGGCGTGCTTCTGCGCGCGAGGCTGCAAAGCCCATACGGTAAACCACATTATCAAGACGGCATTCAAGTAACTGCAACAGGTTTTCACCAGTAGAGCCCTTGAGGCGTGCAGCTTCTTTATAGTAGCTGCGGAACTGACGTTCCAGTACACCATAGGTACGACGTAACTTCTGCTTTTCACGCAGCTGCAAGGCATAGTCTGACAAACGCGTACGACGACTGCCATGCTGGCCCGGTACGACAGGGCGATTTTCAATTGAGCATTTTGATGAAAAGCATTTTTCGCCTTTCAGGAATAACTTTGTGCCTTCACGGCGACACAAACGACATTTTGCACCAGTATACTTAGCCACGCTTGATCTCCGACTTACACACGACGCCGCTTGGGTGGGCGGCATCCATTGTGAGGAATAGGGGTTACGTCAACAATGTTGGTCACGTTCAAACCTGCTGCATACAGGGCACGAACCGCTGACTCACGACCAGGACCCGGGCCCTTGACGTTTACTTCAATGTTCTTCATACCAAAATCCTGAACCGCCTTACCGGCACGTTCAGCAGCAACCTGGGCCGCAAAAGGTGTACTTTTACGTGAACCACGGAAACCGGAGCCACCAGCGGTCGCCCACGCCAGCGCATTGCCCTGACGGTCTGTTATCGTAACGATGGTGTTGTTGAATGACGCATGAATGTGTGCAATACCATCCACAACGTTCTTCTTCACCTTCTTCTTGCGTACTTCCGCTTTGGCCATAACTTGTTACCTGATAATCTCTTGTACTGGCAGGATGCTGGTTAGCCCCTGATCATTTTACGTGGACCTTTACGCGTACGCGCATTGGTCTTGGTTTTCTGGCCCCGTAAAGGAAGGCCACGACGATGACGAATACCACGATAAGTACCAAGATCCATCAACCGCTTGATATTCATATTGATTTCACGGCGTAAATCACCTTCAACCGTGAGTGTCTTGATCGCATTACGCAGCTTATCAAGCTCTTCCTCGGTCAGATCCTTGATCTTGGTGACCTGCTCGATGCCCACTTCTGCGCATAGTTGTTGCGCACGCGTGCGGCCAATCCCAAAGATCGATGTCAGCGATATTACCGCATGCTTGTGATCAGGAATGTTAATACCTGCAATTCGAGCCATCTTACCAAATCTCCCAAAATCTGCTGTCCGGGGCAAACGACGGATTATACCGTAGTTCCCTGCACAAAGTCACCTAAAAGGCCTTAACCCTGGCGTTGTTTATGTTTCGGTTCCTTACAAATAACCCGAACCACGCCCTTACGGCGTACAATCTTGCAATTTCGACACATCTTTTTAACTGAAGCGCGAACTTTCATTTTCTTAACTCCTAATCAACCTGTTCTACACTGGCTGGCAAACATTAACGTAACAGGCCGGAACCACCGTAGCCCTTGATATTGGCCTTTTTCATCAAGCCTTCGTACTGGTGCGACATCATATGTGATTGAACCTGGGCCAAAAAGTCCATGATCACGACTACGATGATTAACAGCGATGTACCACCAAAGTAAAAGGGTACGTTCCAGTATAAAATCATAAATTCCGGCAATATACTAACACTGGTAATATAAATAGCACCTGCTGTAGTCAACCTGGTCAACACACCATCTACATACTTTGCCGTTTGTTCCCCAGGACGTATACCGGGTATAAACGCCCCTGATTTCTTCAGATTCTCTGCAGTTTCACGGGAATTGAACACCAAAGCCGTATAGAAAAAGCAAAAGAATATGATCAGCAATGCGTAGGTCAGCACATATAAAGGCTGCCCTGGCGACATCATGGTTACCAGCTCGCTGATCCATTCAGAACCACTACCTGCCCATTTCCCCATAGTAGAGGGGAACAGAATCAGACTGGATGCAAATATCGGCGGTATGACACCTGCCATATTCAGCTTCAACGGCAAATGCGAACTCTGCGCGGCATACATGCGCCTGCCCTGCTGTCGTTTGGCATAATTTACGGTAATCCTTCGCTGCCCTCGCTCTACAAAAACAACGAAGGCCGTAACCGCTACCACCAGGAAAAACAGGATGATAACAGTGAAAACACTCATTTCACCGGTACGAGCCAGCTCCAGTGTTCCGCCGATTGCCCTGGGCAGGCCTGCGACAATACCGGCAAAGATAATCAGCGAAATGCCATTACCAATCCCGCGTTCTGTAATCTGTTCGCCTAACCACATCAGGAACATGGTACCGGTCAGCAAAGTGACTACCGTTGTGAAATAGAACTGATATTCACCAATGGTAACCAGACCCGGCTGGCCATACAGGCCTATTGCTACACCCAGTGACTGGAAGGTAGCTAATACGACCGTACCATAACGGGTATATTGGGTAATTTTACGTCGACCCGATTCACCTTCTTTCTTCAATTGTTCCAGCGACGGAACCACAACAGTCAGCAGCTGCATGATAATCGATGCCGAGATATACGGCATAATTCCCAATGCAAACAACGACAGGCGTTCCAGTGCACCACCGGAGAACATGTTAAACATATCCAGTATGGTGCCACGCTGGGCATCAAACAGACGCGCCAGCTCAGCCGGATCGATACCTGGCACGGGTATAAATGTGCCTACACGAAAAACAAACAACGCACCCGCCACAAACAGCAGACGGTTCCTTAGCTCTGTAAACTTGCCAGACTTGGCCATTCCAGCAGTATTAGCAGGTGCTTTTGCCACTTATGCCTCGACCTTGCCGCCAGCCGACTCTATCGCTGCCTGTGCACCTTTAGTCGTTGCAAGACCGCGTATCGTAACCGCTTTAGTTAATTCACCCGACAGAATCACTTTGGCTTTTTTGGTATTTTGTGGAATCAGGCGAGCCTTTTTAAGCTCCAGCATATCCACTACGTCCGCCTCAACCAGTGCCAGCTCATGCAAACGTACTTCTGCTACGAAGTTAGATTTTGCCGAACGAAAGCCAACCTTCGGCAAGCGTCTTTGCAAAGGCATCTGCCCGCCTTCAAACCCGATCTTGGTCGAGCCACCTGAGCGACTTTTCTGTCCCTTGTGACCACGTCCACATGTCTTGCCAAAACCCGATCCGATACCACGACCAACACGACGTGATTCCTTACGACTACCTTCTACCGGTTTTAGTGTATTAAGTTGCATCTTAGACTTCCTCAACCTTCAGCATGTAGCAGGCTGTATTGATCATGCCACGATTCTCGGGGGTTGCGTCAACCACAACACTCTGATGTATCCGACGAATACCCAGGCCCCGTACGCTGGCCTGGTGATTTTTCAACCGGCCATTAAGACCCTTAACCAGTGTTACTTTGAGTTTCTGATTTGCCATGGTTTAATCCAGTATTTCTTCCACTTTTTTACCGCGTTTTGCTGCAGCGGCCTGTGGCGAGGACATTTCTGTCAGACCTCGTATGGTCGCTCTGACAACATTGATCGGGTTACGTGATCCAATACATTTAGCCAGTACATTCTGTACACCCACTACTTCAAAAACGGCGCGCATCGCGCCACCTGCAATAATGCCGGTACCTTCAGATGCCGGCTGCATGTAAACCCTGCTGGCGCCATGGCGTGAGGTGATCGAATACTGCAAAGTGTTCTTGTCCAGATCGACTTTACGCATGTTTTTACGTGCTTTTTCCATCGCTTTCTGAATAGCGATAGGCACTTCGCGTGCCTTGCCATAACCGAAGCCAATCGAACCGTTGCCATCTCCGACAACAGTCAGTGCTGTAAAACCAAACTGACGGCCACCTTTTACTACCTTGGCTACGCGATTAACGTTGACCAGTTTTTCCAGTAAACCGTCACCCTGATTGGAATTATCTCTTTTTGCCATATCCCTAACCCTTAAAACTGCAGACCGCTTTCGCGTGCCGATTCAGCCAGCGCTTTTACGCGACCATGGTATCGAAAGCCTGAACGATCAAAAGCAACTTTGGTGATACCTGCTTTTTGTGTGCGTTCTGCTATAGCCTTGCCAACAGCAGTTGCTGCATCAGCATTGCCAGAATATTTAATGCCGCCCTTAACATCACTATCCAGAGTCGAGGCGCTGGCAACGACTACGCTACCATTGGGCTCGATTACCTGAGCATAGATATGCTTCGAGGTACGGTGAACACACAGACGAGGAACACCCATCTCACGAATTTTCATGCGCGTGCGCAGTGCGCGACGCATACGTGCCTTTTTCTTATCCATAGCCATACCTTACTTCTTCTTCGCTTCTTTACGGACGATAATCTCATCCGCATATTTAACACCTTTGCCTTTATATGGCTCGGGCGGACGGAAAGAACGAATTTCTGCAGCAACCTGACCCAGTTTCTGCTTATCGCAACTGGTCAATATAACCTCTGTCTGACTGGGCGTTTCTACTGTCACCCCTTCCGGCAGGTTGTAATCGATAGGATGAGAGAAGCCCAGAGTCAGGTTTAATACTGTACCTTTGGCCTGCGCCCTGTATCCAACACCCACCAGCAACAGTTTCTTCTCAAAACCCTTGCTGACGCCAGTGACCATGTTGTTCACCAGGGAACGCATGGTACCGGTCATTGCTACAGCACCTTTAGAGCTCGTAACAGTTTTAAACTGCAGGATGTTGTCATTCTGCTCAACAGCTACATCAGTGTGCAGGGACATAGACATATTGCCTTTAGGACCCTTCACTTCTACGTTTTGCCCGTCCAGCTTAACTTCTACACCTGAAGGTATGCTTACCGGGCTATTTGCGATTCTTGACATCGTGCTCTACCTGCCTTAAGAAACCGTACATATGATTTCACCGCCCTGGCCAGACTTGCGGGCAGCGCGGTCTGTCATCACACCTTTGGAGGTGGAGACAATTGCAATTCCCAACCCGCTATTGATTCTGGGCAATTCGGATGTGGGTTTGAATATACGCAGACCAGGACGGCTGACACGGTCAATTGTATCGATGACCGGACGACCTTCATAGTAACGTAACGTGATGACGAGCACTGGCTTAACGTCAGAGGCATTATCAACGCGATAATCGTTAACATAACCTTCTTCTTTAAGCACACGCGCAATTTCAACCTTTACCTTGGATGAAGGCATGCTTACATCTGCTTTCTGTGCGGACTGTGCATTACGCACTCGGGTCAGCATGTCAGCTATTGGATCACTCATACTCATGGTCTGTTTTCCTGTATTTGCCTTTACCAACTCGCCATACGCAGACCAGGGATATCACCCCGCATTGCTGCTTCACGTAGTTTATTGCGTCCCAGGCCAAATTTTCTGTAATAGCCATGTGGACGACCTGTTATACGACAGCGATTACGTACACGGCACGGGCTGCCATCACGAGGCAGTTTCTGTAATTTCATGACAGCTGCTTCACGATCTTCGTCACTGGAGCTGACACTTTTAATAATTGCTTTCAACTCGGTGCGTTTGACAGCGTATTTCGCTACCGCGCGTTTACGCTTCAGCTCGCGATTTACCATTGAACGTTTAGCCATCTCTATCTAACCTCAGTTCTTGAACGGGAAGTTGAACGCAGCCAGCAGGGCGCGTCCTTCTTCATCCGTAGGGGCCGACGTGGTAATGGTGATATCCATACCGCGTAATTTGTCAATCTTGTCGTAATCGATTTCCGGGAAGATAATCTGTTCAGATACACCCATGCTGTAATTACCACGACCATCGAACGATTTGGGGTTCATGCCACGGAAATCGCGTATACGGGGTATCGCGACTGTAATCAGGCGATCCAGGAATTCAAACATACGCTCTTTACGCAAATTGACCTTGCAGCCAATTGGCCAGCCAGCGCGGATTTTAAACCCGGCTTCCGAAATTCTGGCCTTACGTATCACAGGTTTCTGACCGGCAATTTTTGCCATGTCAGCTGTAGCGAAATCGAGTATCTTTTTGTCGCCGACAGCCTCACCCACACCCATGTTCAGCGTGATCATGGTGATCTTCGGAACCTGCATAACACTGTCGTATTTGAACTGCTCCATGAGCTGCCCAATAACCTTGTCTTTGTATATTTCTTTCAATCTAGACATCATATAAACCTGTTAAACGTCAATTACTTCATCGTTTGATTTGAAGTAGCGTACCTTGCGGTTATCATCGAGTGTTTTAATGCCTACCCGATCGCCTTTTTCAGTTTGCGGATTGTACATCATGACATTGGATATATGCAGTGGCATTTCCTGGTCAATAATCCCGCCTGCCACGCCCGCATTCGGGTTGGCTTTTACATGTTTCTTGGCGATATTGGCGTTTTCTACCAATATACGATCATCTTCTAGCACGCGTAGAACTGTGCCACGACGGCCCTTGTCCTTACCTGCGATTATGATGACTTCATCACCTTTTTTGATCTTGCGCATTGCCGTTATCTCGTCTTAAAGTACTTCAGGAGCCAGCGATATGATTTTCATGAATTGCTCGGTACGCAACTCACGTGTCACAGGGCCAAAAATACGGGTACCAATAGGTTGCAGCTGCGCATTAAGCAAAACTGCAGCATTGCCATCAAAGCGAATCAGCGAGCCATCTGGACGACGAACACCTTTACGTGTGCGTACGACTACCGCATTGTAAACCTCGCCCTTTTTTACCTTGCCGCGAGGAATAGCTTCTTTAATGCTGACCTTGATAATGTCACCAATTCCAGCATAGCGGCGCTTGGAGCCACCCAGTACTTTTATGCACTGGACACGGCGTGCCCCACTATTGTCTGCTGCTTCCAGCTGTGATTGCATCTGTATCATGGTTAAAACCCAGTCTTGTTCCGTTAACTCTTGTATCGCAGTAAGCTGTGATTACACAGCACCTGTACGTTAAATAATTTTCACCAGTCGCCAGTTTTTCAGCTTGGAAACCGGACGGCACTGCTCAATCATCACAGTATCGCCTTCGTTGCATTCATTGTTCTCATCATGTGCATGCACCTTGGTAGAACGACGAATGAACTTACCGTACAGCGGATGCTTTACCTTACGTTCCAGTAGTATCGTAATGGACTTGTCCATCTTATTACTGACTACGCGACCGGTTACCGTGCGCTTGATTTCTTTAGCTGTGTTTTCATCGCTCATGATGCATTACCTGAACGTAACTTTTCATTCATAACTGTTTTCACCCGGGCTATATTCCTGCGCACCTGTTTGAACTGGTGCGGGCGACCCATCTGGCCACTGCCACGTTGCATACGTAGACTGAACTGCTCCTTTAGTAACTCAATCAAGGAGGTCTGCAGTTCAGTCAAATTTTTACTCTGTAATTCGCTAGCTTTCATCACATCACCGTACGCGTTACAAAAACGGTTGAAATTGGCAGTTTGGCGCTGGCCAGTTTAAAGGCTTCGCGTGCAGTCTCTTCAGTCACGCCTTCCATTTCATACAAGACGCGGCCAGGCTGTATTTTAACTACCCAGTACTCAACGTTACCTTTACCTTTACCCTGGCGTACTTCGAGAGGCTTCTTGGTAACAGGTACATCCGGAAATATACGGATCCAGATTTTACCACCACGCTTGACGTGACGTGTCATCGCACGACGTGCTGCTTCAATCTGGCGCGCGGTAATACGGCCGCGGCCGGTAGCCTTCAGGCCAAACTCACCAAAGCTGACGTCACTACCTCTTAACGCCAGACCGCGGTTGCGCCCTTTATGCTGCTTTCTAAATTTGGTTCGTTTCGGCTGTAACATAACTCTATCCCGTTAGCTGGCCTTGGTTGACTGTTTTTCAGACTGGTTTTCAAGTTCGAATACTTCGCCCTTGTAAATCCAGACCTTAATCCCGAGTACGCCATAAGTCGTACTGGCCTCGGTAACACCGTAATCAATATCTGCACGCAGTGTATGCAATGGCACACGGCCTTCACGATACCACTCACTTCGTGCAATCTCTGCACCATTCAGACGACCGGCCACCTTGATCTTGATACCCAGTGCGCCCAGACGCATCGCATTCTGTACGGCGCGCTTCATGGCGCGGCGGAACATAATACGTCTTTCAAGCTGCTGTGCAACACTTTCCGCTACCAGCTGCGCTTCCAGTTCAGGCTTTCTGATTTCCTCGATATTAAGGGTAACAGGCACTTTCATCATGCCGGTCAACTCTTTGCGTAAAGCCTCAATATCTTCACCTTTTTTACCTATTACCATACCAGGTCGCGCAGTATGAATAATGATATGCGCGCTACGTGCCGGACGGTCAATCTGTATTCGACTGACTGAAGACTGATACAGCTTCTTCTTCAGAAACTCGCGTACCTTCAGATCCTGTAACAGCGTATCAGCAAAATCTTTAGAACTCGCGTACCACTTGGAAGTCCAGTCCTTGGATATACCAAGGCGAAATCCTGTTGGATGTACTTTTTGACCCATTCCGGTCCCTCTCTTACGCTTCAGCAACCGTCACAGTAACGTGACAGGTTCTTTTTAGAATACGGGTGCCGCGACCTTTTGCACGCGCTCTGAAGCGCTTCAGTGTCGGCCCTACGTCTATGCAGATCGTTTGCACGATCAGTTCATCAATATCGGCACCATCATTATGCTCAGCATTGGCAATCGCTGATTCCAGTACCTTCTTGATTACTTCTGCACCCTTTTTGGTGCTGAAATTAAGTACATCCAGCGCCTTCTCAACGGGTATGTTGCGAATCTGATCCGCAACCAGACGGCCTTTTTGAGCCGAAAGTCTTGCATGTTTCATCTTTGCAGTTGCCATCATTCTGCTCCGTTATTTAGACTTGCGGTCGCCAGAGTGACCACGAAAAGTACGGGTCATCGCGAACTCGCCAAGTTTATGACCTACCATGTTCTCAGAAACCAGAACAGGCACATGCTGGCGTCCATTGTGTACCGCGATGGTCAGACCAACCATATCCGGTAAAATCATTGAACGACGCGACCAGGTTTTGATCGGCTTGCGGTTATTGGTTGCAACGGCATCTTCTACTTTTTTGAGCAGATGATGATCAACAAATGGACCTTTTTTTACAGAACGTGGCACTAGGCTATCCTCAGATCTTATCTGGACTTACGACGACGAACGATCATATTGTCCGTACGCTTGTTACTACGTGTTTTGTATCCCTTGGTAGGGACACCCCATGGTGATACCGGATGACGGCCACCTGATGTTCTACCCTCACCACCACCATGCGGATGGTCTACCGGGTTCATGGCTACGCCTCGTACGGTTGGGCGAACACCGCGCCAGCGCGTAGCACCGGCCTTGCCCAGTTTGCGCAGGTTGTGTTCCGAGTTGCCGACTTCGCCAATAGTGGCGCGACACTCAGACAGTACCTTGCGCATTTCACCGGAACGCATACGTAAGGTTGCATAAACACCCTCACGCGCTACCAGTTGAGCACCTCCCCCCGCCGAGCGAACCATCTGGCCGCCCTTGCCTGGCTTCATTTCAATATTGTGAACCAGCGTACCAACCGGTATGTTGCGCATTGGCAGGCAGTTACCTGCGCGAATCGCCGCATCCTGACCGGATTGCAGCTCGTCTCCCACCTCGACCCCTTTGGGCGCCAGGATATAACGCCGTTCGCCGTCTGCGAACAGCATCAGCAACAGATTGGCAGTGCGGTTCGGATCATATTCAATTCTTTCAACACGTGCAGCGATGCCATCTTTATCACGCTTGAAGTCAACTATACGATAGCGCTGCTTGTGGCCGCCACCGCGATGACGCGTGGTAATACGACCATTGTTATTACGACCGCCTGTTCTCTTTTTGGCAGAGACCAGTGGACCATGTGGCGCACCTTTATGCAGCCCCTCGGTCTTGATACGTACCATCCCGCGCTGACCCGGAGATGTCGGTTTTAACTTTATAATTGCCATTCTATTATGCCGTTATTCGTTACTGTTCTGTTTATAACCCGAAAGACTTACGCAGACTCGGTACCGACAAAGTCGATATCCTGTCCTTCCTGCAGCCTTACATAGGCCTTTTTCCAGTCTTTACGACGTCCCTGGACCTGGCCGTGGCGCTTACGCTTACCTTTGACGACCAGCATTTGAACGCCTTCAACGTTTACCTTGAACAACATTTCGACTGCCGCCTTGACTTCAGGCTTGGTAGCATCAATAGCCACCTTAAACGCAATCTGGTTACTGCCATCTGCAATTCTTGCACTCTTTTCCGAAACATGCGGAGACATGAGTACCTGTAAAAGTCGTTCCTGGTTCATCCCCAGAGCTCCTCAATTTTCTTCATGGCCGCTACGGTTACCAGTACATTTTCAGCATTAACCAGATTGACCGGATTCAGACCCGCCACATCTTCAACTTCTACCCTGTACAGGTTACGAACCGCAAGATACAGCTTGTCATCGGCATCTTCAGTTACGATAAGAGCTGATTTCAGACCCAGCTCACTGAGCTTGGCAACCATTTCTCTGGTTTTATTCGTTTCAGCCTTAAATTCTTCAACTATATGTATGCGATCCTGGCGGGCAAGCTCTGATAATATGCTCTGCATGGCCACGCGGTACATCTTGCGATTAACCTTTTGCTCGTAGTTACGCGGACTTGCTGCAAATGCGTTACCGCCCCCACGCCAAATAGGGCTGCGTATTGTACCAGCTCTTGCGCGGCCTGTCCCCTTTTGTCGCCAGGGTTTTGCACCGCCACCGCGCACCTGTGCACGGGTTTTCTGGGCCTTGGTGCCCGAACGAGCGCCTGCCAGATAGGCTGTAACCACTTGATGGATCAGGCCTTCATTGAATTCTTTAGCGAATGCTGCGTCGGAAACAGTTAATGTCCCGGCAGAACCACCTTTCATTTGCAAATCCATGTTCTACTCCTAACGGGCTTTGACTGCTGAGCAGATAATGACGTCACCGCCCTTTGAACCAGGCACAGCACCCTTGATCAAAAGCATGTTGCGTTCGGCATCGATACGAACCACTTCCAGATTTTGCGTGGTGACACGGGCATCACCCATGTGACCGGACATCTTTTTGCCCTTGAATACACGACCCGGCGTCTGACATTGCCCAATTGAGCCCGGTGCTCGATGCGACAATGAGTTACCGTGCGTCGCATCCTGCATGTGGAAATTATAGCGTTTAATAACGCCCTGGAAACCCTTACCTTTGGATGTTCCGGTAACGTCTACTTTCTGGCCCTGCTCGAAGATATCGACATGAACCTGACCACCCACTTCCAGATCTTCGCCTTCACCATCGTCCAGGCGAAATTCCCACAAGCCACGACCCGCCTCAACACCTGACTTCGCAAAGTGTCCGGCAGCTGCCTTGTTTACGCGTGATGTTTTACACGATCCGGTGGTCACCTGCAATGCACGGTAACCATCTGTTTCGACGTTACGCAGCTGTGTTACGCGATTCGGTTCAACCTCAATCACGGATACAGGAATAGATACACCGTCTTCAGTGAAGATGCGTGTCATGCCTACTTTTTTTCCGACTACACCAATAGTCATTTTGTACTCCAGTCACACTTTGCCGAATAGTCGGCTATGTTTGATTCAACCCAGTTTTATCTGTACGTCTACACCGGCCGCCAGATCAAGCTTCATTAGCGCATCGACAGTCTTGTCTGTTGGATCTACAATATCCAGCATACGTTTGTGTGTGCGTATTTCGTATTGATCACGCGCATCTTTATTTACATGCGGAGAAATCAATATTGTGAAACGCTCTTTCTTGGTTGGCAGCGGTATCGGGCCAACAACCTGTGCACCCGTGCGTTTTGCCGTTTCTGTAATTTCTTTCGCTGATTTATCGATCAGACCATGATCAAATGCTTTCAGACGAATACGAATTTTTTGTTTACCAGTAGCCATAATATTTACTCGATAATTTTAGCGACAACACCGGCGCCAACCGTACGGCCACCTTCTCGTATCGCAAAGCGTAAGCCGTCTTCCATCGCAATCGGTGCAA
>DRJJ01000147.1 GCA_011052255.1 Gammaproteobacteria bacterium
GGTTAAGGAAGGTTATGTGCTGGTCAAGCCATAAAGGTAAATACCTGGAATATTAGAATACCAGGCAACTGAACATCATAAATAATCGAAAATAATCATATTAAATATCAAGACATTCTGATGCAAATCGGGAGGAGACTTATAATGATATCTTTTAACAAAAAACTACTGTTGTCGGCCGTCGGTGCCGCAACATTGATGGGCTCGGCAGTGCCGGTCCAGGCAGCTAACTGGCTGTTTTTGCAAGGCACTGAAAAACCGGGTCAGTCAGCACGTGCAAGGGTCTGGGGTTTTATTCAGCCTGAATATACCTACACAGAAGACACCAAACTGAAGGCAGGCCCCTGGAAAGGCCAAAGTGCCGCCTTTAACTCTGTGCGCCCTAATCTTAAAACCAATGACGGCTTTAACATATTGCGTGCACGTATTGGTGTTCGAGGCACAGGTTTTCCGCTGGACGACAATGTTAACTATTTCTTCCTGGCTGAATTCGGTAATAACGGCATCACCGCACAAGGTGGTGGCAGCGTCAAGATTACCGATGCCAGTGTGACTTTGAACCATCTGAAAGCGGCACGTTTTCGTGTAGGTCAGTTCAAGACCCCGGGTTCAGAAGAGGCACTGCAGGCGATTCATGTATTTGACTACAACAACTTCACCAACGCGACCAACCAGCTGCTGCTGGAGCGGTTTTTTGATGGTAACGGATCTATTGGGGGACTTGGCAAGCCCAACACCCCAAATGGGCCGGTAAGCGCATTCCGTGATATTGGTATCCAGGCCTTCCAGACCTTCAAGATGAATGACTGGGAACACAGTTATGCTGCAATGATCGGTAGTGGCAATGGTATTACCCGTGGAGATAACGATAATAACAAGGAACTGTATCTGTACTGGGCATCTGAAAAGGTCTTTGGTGGAAAGGGTCCGCGTCGCAAGGGCTGGAAGACGTACGTCTGGTATCAGGATGGTAAACGTACCCTGACAACCGGTGGCGCGGGTGAATACGACCGTACCCGTTATGGTCTGGGCTCAACCTATCGCACGGGTAAAATCCATGCCAACTTCGAGTACATGAAGGCGGATGGTATGATCTTCACCGGTACCGATGGTGCTGCACGACCCGGTGCGAAGAATAACGCGGGTACAGCTCTGGCAGGCTTTAACCTTGAAACAGAAGGCAAAGCCGATGGCTGGTACGTGGACGGTGGCTATCACATCACACCTAACTGGGAAATAGACCTGCGTTATGATGTGCTCAATCGCATGACCGATGTGTCTAAGAAGGAACGTCAGTTTGAAACCTGGACTCTGGGTACACAGTTTTTCTGGAACAAGAAGAGTCGTTTTATTCTTAACTACGAGTTCCGTGATGCCGAAGCACCGAATCTGTCCGATTCAGCGGGACCGAACAAGATCCTGAGCGGTATGGATGATCGTATCTCGGCTCAGATCCTGATCGTATTCTGATCAACTGGTGTGGTTTATAAGTAATCAGAGCACATGGACGTGCTAATTCAGTTCATAGTAAGATGGTATTTGACCCCGGTTCGACCGGGGTTATTTTTGACAGATAATCGGGGGAATTATGAGACTGGGAAAAACAATGACGATGCTGGCAGTATCGTTGCCCGTACTATTAAGCGGCTGCGCAGGTGGCGATGTTATCCCTGGTGGCCAGGTAACCATCAAATCCAGACCGATCAATGCACAGATATTTGTTGATGGAGAGATGATTGGTCATACCCCAAAAGAAATTAATCCGAACGAAGTGTTCCCTGCACGCTGGAAAAATATGACCTTGCAGGCAGAGGGAAAACTGACTTTAAAAAAACAGGGCTGCAAGACCTACACCATGAAAGTAAACGACAGCGTGCTCATCCAGGGCATTGATGTCGTGCTGGAGTGTTCAGATGCGATAGCTCAGGAACAGGTGCAGCAGCATGTTCCAGAGAGGGCGCCCGCGCCGATGATGCAGACTATCCCCGCCGCGCCAGCACCCGTGCCGCAAAAGACCACCGAGTCCGCGATTGAACAGCGCCTGAACAAGATCAAGAGCTTGCGTGACAAGGGTGTTATTAGTGAGCAGGAGTATCAAAAGAATCGCGCCAGAATTCTGGGTGAGCTGTAACGCGCTGGTTACCCGTTTGTTATTAGTCACTGGGCCGGTTCGTTACCGGCCTTTTTTATACTGCTGCAATGAGTAAATCTCTGGTTCCCACGCTCAAGGTTTTAGTCTCCAGCTTCACTCTCCACAATTCTCTGATTCCCACGCTCTGCGTGGGAATCCATATATCACCAACATAGGGATTTCTGTAAATAAAAGTTGACAAGTACAGAAGAATATAAGAAAATACTTACATACTAATTAACCACTCCTCCGGTTGATTGGTTTGACTCCTCCATCCTTAATTGATGGTATTTAGCGTGGCACCTTCTGCCACGCTTTTTTTTGCGAAAAATACAAAGACAAGCCATAAATAACAATGACTTAAATTGGTTTAGGCTGGGAAGCCTAACTCACCCCTCTTGCCGATAACTGTGCCGCAAAAGTCTTCCTGTTCCTTCTCCCTCCGGGAGAAGGTTAGGATGAGGGGATATAAAACAATCAGTTACATCTAATTTATCCCCTCACCCTGGCCCTCGGTAACTGCGTCCTGCGTTACCCTACCGGCTACATCCCTGTAGCCGTCTCCCTGGGGGAGAGGGGACATTTCGACACCCTCCTCGGGGCATTTGCAGATTATGCACGAAAAATAGCAACTCTTTTGCGTTTCCCCTTGTATCTTGTGCCTAATTTCTATAATATTTCGCGTCTTCCCTTTTGCGGGAACCTGTTTTAGTTGGAGTGGATTGAGAAGATGAAAACCTTCAGTGCAAAACCGGCAGAAGTCAAACACGACTGGTTCGTAGTTGATGCCGATGGCAAAACGCTGGGCCGTCTGGCCAGTGAGATCGCACGTCGTTTGCGCGGCAAACATAAAGCGATTTATACGCCGCATGTCGATACAGGTGACTACATTGTTGTTGTTAACGCCGAAAAGGTACGTGTAACCGGCAACAAGATGAAAGACAAGATCTATTATCATCACACCGGTCACATCGGCAACATGAAATCCATTTCACTGGAAAAACTGCTGCAGAAGGCGCCTGAGCGGGTACTGCAAAAAGCAGTAAAAGGCATGATGCCCAAGAACACACTGGGACGCGCAATGCTGCGCAAGCTGAAAGTGTATGCCGGTGCCGAACACCAGCACAGTGCACAGCAGCCCAAAGTCCTCGATATCTAATTACACTATATGAATGGTTAAACTGATGGCAGCTAACGAACAACATTATGCAACCGGCCGACGCAAAACATCCAGCGCGCGCGTATTTATGCGCCCTGGTACCGGCACAATTGTTATAAACAACCGCACACTGGAACAATACTTCGGTCGTGAAACAGCTCGCATGGTAGTACGCCAGCCGCTGGAACTGACTGACTCCAGCTCGCAGTTTGATTTTCATATCACTGTGAGCGGTGGTGGCATGAGCGGCCAGGCCGGTGCTATTCGTCATGGTATTACACGTGCGCTGATGGAATACAACGAAGAACTGCGCCCTGCATTGCGCAAAGCCGGTTTCGTAACTCGCGATGCGCGTAAGGTAGAGCGTAAGAAAATCGGCCTGCACAAAGCACGTCGCGCACCTCAGTTCTCAAAACGATAAAAATATTTCATCATCTATATATAGATGGGCAGACAGGGAAACGCAGCAACAGACCTTGTTATAATCTCGTACCGTTTTTGGGGGATCGTCTAGCGGCAGGACTGCGGACTCTGACTCCGCCAACCAAGGTTCGAATCCTTGTCCCCCAACCAAATAAAAGAGCCCGGCATTGCCGGGCTTTTTATTGGGGGACAAGGATGAGAACCTCAGGTTCGACAAAATCGCCCGGAAGCGATTTTGATCAGTGGAGCGTAGCGACGCTGACCCGCAGGGTGAGCCCCAGGGAAGGGGCGAATAATCCTTGTCCCCCAACCAAATAAAAGAGCCCGGCATTGCCGGGCTTTTTATTGGGGGAC
>DRJJ01000148.1 GCA_011052255.1 Gammaproteobacteria bacterium
GGGGGTTACTATACTGCTAATCATGACGATACTTATGCAGCCAGTACAGGCTGAACGCTACCGTTTGGAGGACAAGTCTGCCGAGCTGGTAAAATTCAAGGATACGTTGTCGATACAAGGCGTGAAACTGGGTGACCTGCTTGAACGCGTAGACAAGGTTGAAGCCTGGCGCAGTCGTCTCGATCAGAAACAGGTCGCTTTGAGGCAGGAAAATGAACAAATGAAGGAAGACAGGAAGCGCGTTAATTTAAATGAAATAAGTTCGGAAGATCTGCAGAAAAAAGGGAATCTTTCCGGGCGCTGGTTACGCAACGAACATGAGTTGGATGAATTTAAGCAGGATGTGGTGCGCTTCAACCAGTATCTTAAAGCATAC
Organism: Gammaproteobacteria bacterium; assembly: GCA_011052255.1. Taxonomy (GTDB): domain Bacteria; phylum Pseudomonadota; class Gammaproteobacteria; order DRJJ01; family DRJJ01; genus DRJJ01. Next base: position 377 of record DRJJ01000148.1, read on the forward strand.
AATGAGCTTGCCCAGGAATTAATGCCGCTGATTCAAAACCGTAATCCGGAGGATGTAAAAGCATTGCTGAGTACTATGCAGCAGTTATCAGCCAGCCTGGATGATGCCTTGCAACGTAAGGATATGCAGGCCGCTGAACAGCTGGTTTCTCAGTCGGGCCTTGGGAAAGAATTTGGTTACACTCGTTAACAAACCTGATTATGACGGATTGTAACGGTCAGCCGGTGTTAATCGATGGACCAGCGGGCAAGCTGGAGCTGTTGTGTGAAGGCAACGAGACGGCCGAAAGGGTGATGATTATCTGTCATCCGCATACCCTGCATGGTGGCACGATGCAAAACAAGGTGGTACACACACTGGCGCGCGCAGTTGCCGGAGCGGGAGCGATTGCGGTACGCTTTAATTTTCGCGGCGCCGGTAACAGTGAAGGAAGTTACGATGAAGGCTGCGGTGAACTGGCTGATCTGATTGCGGTACGGCACTGGGTGAAACAACAATGGCCGGTTATGCAAATGGGTGTGGCCGGTTTTTCCTTTGGTTCCTATGTCGCCTGGCAGGCAGTGGCAGAGCTGGATGCTATTTGTCTGATCACGGTCGCACCACCCGTATCAATGTACCCGTTTGAGCGCTTGCCGACCCCTCGAATACCCTGGCTACTGGTTCAGGGTGAGCAGGATGAGGTTATTTCTGCGACTGAAGTCCTGGACTGGGCGCGTCTGCATCCCGGAGTCGAGATCAGCTCACTGGCAGATTGCAGCCATTTTTTTCACCGGCGACTCAGGGAATTATCAGATGTCGTTGAGCAATGGTGTAAGCGTGTATTTCAGGATTAGTCCCGTTAATCAAGGGTAACCATATGATATATTCTGTTAACTTATTGTAAATATTAAAAATATTACACCCGTTAAAGCCCATGCTTCAATCAGCCGATAAATTATACAAGAGGCAGCTTATTGAGGTAACGGGATATGAAGCAATGCAATACACGTACTTGGGCCGCAGTCAGAAATGATAATCGACCGTTTTTCCGGGCAGCCGCCTGCGTGCTGACGTTTTCCCTGATGCTTCTACACCAACCCATACAGGCCAGTTTGCTGGAAACTTCAGCGGATAGTTCACAGTGGCAGTTGTTCAAAGCGTATAAGGCCCGCCCAGGTCAGGACAAACTGGCATCACCCACCCACACCGAGTATGAAAACTTTCGTGTTGCCGTTCTGGATTATTTTAATGAGGAATACCAAAGCGCTTACAAGCTGTTTCGTCCGCTGGCCGAAAAGGGAAACAGTAGTGCAGAATATTATATGGCATTAATGTTTGATGAAGGCCGGGGTGTTAAACAGGATGCCAGCGCTGCAGTTGGCTGGTACACACTTGCGGCGCAGCAAGGTCATATGGATGCGCAGTATAATCTGGGTGTAGCCTATGCCAGTGGTATGGGTGTGAGCTCTGACATGGGTCAGGCGATAGCGTGGTGGAAAAGGGCCGCGCAACTAGGCAGCGTTGATGCGCAGTTCAATCTGGGGCTGGTGTACTATATCGGACAGGGCAATATAAAAGTCGATCTGAACAATGCCCTGAGCTGGTGGCAGAAGGCTGCAGGTCATGGTGATGCGGTTGCGCAGTACCAGCTTGGTATGATGTACGCCACTGGAAAAGGCACGCAACAGGATTTGTGTGCTGCGGGCCAATTATGGCGTTATGCAGCGAGGCAAGGTCATGATGAAGCGATCATGGCTTACCTGGAACTGAACAGTGAAACATCGGTGCTGAGTAGCTGTCGCGACCTGCGGGCGGATGCGAGAAACTGAGCTGTCGGTAGTTCTGGCCCGGTATTCCGATTATTTAATTCCTGCGGTGATTCTGCTCACTCATGGTTGACTGCGGCCTTCCCTTATCGTATGGCTCGTGGCTAAAATTCAGCATATCCATCCATGTAGACGCCCCTGAGAGGGTTATCCTTCCAGCACTATGTGCTACGCTTTAGCAAGAACAGAGCTTTGAGTGTGAGCAATGCGGGTGCGGAGCCATGCAGTACCAGATCAAATATGTCGATCGGGCGACTCAGGTCACCACTGGCCAGTAATTTCAGCTTTTCCCATAAATGTGGTTCAGGTGCAAACGGTGCCAGTCCCAGTGTCAGGGATAGGACAATCAATACTGTAAAAGAAATTTTATCCAGCCAGTTCATGCTCAGTGCCTCGTACAACAGCCTGATCAATAGTCAGGGTAAGCAGATTGTGATTGTACACGAGTGCAGGCAGTCAGGCTTGTATAACGACTTAGGAGGTGTGAGATGAAGATCTCGAATTTAGTTTCAGGTCTGATAATGGTGTCTGTATCCAGCATGGTGGTTGCAGAAGCGAAAATAGTCGATACGCCTTATCAGGAAGAACAAAAAGTATTGTTTGATTTTTATCTGGATGAGCCAGCCGAAATTGGCTCGGCACTGTACTGGGTGCGTTCTTTTTTTCATCCGTTGATTGGCCCACCCAGATCGTATGCACCTGACTTTATGAATATTATAGTGCTGATACATGGAACAGAGATTGTCACTCTAGCTAAAAAGAACCAATCCCGATATAAAACGGAGGTCCAGCGTATGGAGTATTACGCTGATCTGGGGGTGAAATTCAAGGTATGTGGTCTGGCGATGGGCGACTACGGTTACGTGCCAAAAGATTTTTACGATTTTGTTGAGATTGTTCCTTCCGGTATCACCGAGCTGGCGCACTGGCAGCAGCAGGGTTACGCGATTATCCAGCCAACTATTTTGAGCAAAAAATATACAATTGACGAAATACGCTAAAAAATCAAAAAGTTGTTTGACGCTACAGCGTGTCGGCTGTTGTAATAACCACATGGAAGATTGTGGAACTTGCGATGAGTGACCTCAGGGACCTGGAGCTGATCCGCAATGGGCGCTTTGATGAAATTTTCTTTGTTGATTTGCCGTCGGCTGAGGTACGCAGCGATATTCTGAAAATTCATGTCGAGAAACGCAACCTGTTCTTGCAAGATAAGGATTATCAGCAACTGGCCGGGCTGGCAGAAGGTTTTTCCGGTGCCGAGCTTGAGCAAGTAGTGGTATCGGCATTGTATAGTGCGCATGCAGTAGACCGGACGGTGCCGGCGGGTTAAGGGCTATCGGTATCACGCATATTCAATATAGTAGATGGTAAACCCGAGCGTAATTAACGCAATTTCGA
>DRJJ01000149.1 GCA_011052255.1 Gammaproteobacteria bacterium
CCAATGGCTTTGAAGCGGGCAATATTGCGCGCCTGGACGGCTCATTCCAGTACCGTTTGTGGCGTACTGCGGCCAGTGGTGGCGTTCCTGATTATCTGTATGGCGTAATGGAAGCGAATCTGATCTATCAGGACAAGAACCAGATCAACGGGAGTGATGATTTTAACTCCAATGGCACACGCCTGTTTATCAGTCCCGGTATCCAGTACGTTACCAAACGCTGGATAGCGGAAGCGGCTGTGCAAATACCGGTGAGCCAGAATTTAAATGGGTCAGCACTGGAAAATGACTATGTGGTTCGGGCGGGCATCCGTTTCAATTTTTAACTTTCTGATCGAGGGCAGGCATCATGCGTAGAATAATGATTAAAACTCTGGCTGGCATTACGGTCTTTTTGCTGGGTCTTGCGATTATCACCTGGCTGGTCTGGATGCCATCGGCCAAAGAGCCGGGTTATGTATTCGTAACGGCATGGGGTGAGTTCGGCACGGCCCCGGGTCAGTTTAATGATCCTACCGGCATTGCTGTGCAAGGTGACGAGGTGTTTGTCAGCGATGCGCGCAACGCCCGTATACAGGTATTTGACCTGGACGGAAAGTTCAAACGCCAGTTCGGTACCAAAGGCGACGGACCCGGCCAGCTTGGCAGGCCGATGAATCTGACTATTGCAGGCAATGAGTTATATGTCGCAGACTACTGGAATGACCGAATTCAGGTATTTTCTCTGGACGGTACGCCTCTTCGTTCAGTCGGCAAGGCTGGTAAAGGGCCTGGCGAGTTTGGTGCACCAGGTGGTGTGGCGGTTGCACCCAATGGTGATCTGTTTGTTGCCGATTTTTATGGCCAACGCATCCAGCAACTGGCTGCCGATGGCCGGTTTATCAAACAATGGGGCAACACGGGTAAAATGGGTATCTGGGCGGGCGAGTTTAATTATCCTATTGATGTTGCATTAGCATCTGATGGAAATCTCTACGTTGCGGATGGTTACAATGACCGGATTCAGGTTTTTGGGCCAGAGGGTCAGTTCCTGCGTAAATGGGGTGGGCCTTTCGGCATGAATATCTTCGGCCCGTTCAACGGCTGGTTTGCCACGGTGACCAGCATTGTAATCGATAAGCAAGGCAATGTGTTTGTTGCCGATTTTTACAACAATCGTATACAAAAATTTACATCTGACGGCGAGTTCCTGACTGCATTTGGCAGTAAGGGCAAGGGTCCGGGCGAGTTCAATAAGGCCATTGCTGTGGCTGTAGCGGGTGACGGTACCGTGTTCGTGGCTGATTTCAGGAATAATCGTATCCAGAAATGGCAATCTAAATGAAACTCCCTGAAAGCAGATTAGGGCTGTGTTTCGAGCAGAATAATAAAGCCCATATTATCAATTAGTTAAAAAATATTGTCATAATACTTGACCTGGAGTTAACTCCAGGTTGTAACCTGAACACTAATTACACACACATTGTCCGGTGTACTGTCGGCATGGGTTCGTGAATCAACTATCTGCAGAGGAATAAGGTAATGAAGCAAACACTACTCACCCTGGCAGGAATGTTCCTGTTTCCGTTATCACTAATGGCCGCCGGTGAACAAGTGGTTGATATCGATATTGAAGGCATGAGTTGCAAGTTCTGTGCGTTCAGTGTGCAAAAGAATCTGTCTAACTTACCGGGTGTCGATAAGGCCGAAGTCAGTATTGACGACAAGAGGGCGCACATTGTAATGGCACCGGGAAAACAGGCTGATGTTGAGACATTGAAAAAGAAGATTACGGATTCAGGCTTTACCCCGGTGAAGGTTACGATCAGTAAGCTTGAGGAATAGTTCCATCACAGGAGACGAGCTATGAGTATCAATGTAGAAGTATTTTCATCTCCGGGTTGTGGCAAATGTGGCCATGCCAAGGAAGTATTGCGCAAACTGGCTGAGGAGCTGGGTGGTGATAACATCCATTGGCGTGAAGTGAATATACTCGATGAGCTTGATTATTCTGTTGAGCTGGGTGTGTTGTCAACGCCGTCGATTGCTATTGATGGTGATCTGGTATTTAGAAGTTTACCTTCTGCCAAAAAACTTCGTACTGAACTGGAAAGCAGACTTAATCAGGATAGCCAGGAAACACAACCATGATTATGACGCTGCTGGTCGCTGCTACGCTGCTCGGTTTGCTGGCCTTCTTTGAGCCATGCACCATCGCTACCCATACCCTGTTTTCAGTACGAGCGCATAAGGCGGCAGATAAAAAGCAGTGTTGCCAAAGCATGTTTACCGTCTGGTTAAGTCGAACGATATTGCTTATCGGTATCTTTGCACTCGCTGTATTACTGACAGAGGCTCCTCAGTGGGGGCCCTACACACCCAGTATCCTGCTGGCAGTCATTGCTGTGATATACGTGGTTTCGCGTTTCACCTATATTCCAGTACCGCATCTTGAATTTTTTAAACTGATACCCGGTGGTAAACAATTACCGTTCGCTGTGCAGCTGGGACTAACCTTGCCGGCCTGTACATTACCTTTGGTGCTTGTGGTTGCCGGCGTTGCCGTTACTGTCGACTCGACAGGTTTCGCGATATTGGCCGGATTCCTGTTCGCGACATTGTTTACCTTACCGATGGTTGTGGCTTCCTATAAAGGTGTCCATGCTGATGCCAGGCAGTTGCTCAACCGGGCCGCAAAAGGCAGCCCTTACCTGACGGCTGTGCTGTTACTGGGCGCAGCCCTGTACCTGGTTATTCCAGAACTAAATATCAATACCCAGATGCTCAAGGATACCTTGCAGACCGCCAGTTGGGCCGGCATTGGTATCGCCTTTCTGGCAGGTTTTATATTCAGCTTTAACCCGGTATCGTTCGCATCCATTCCGGTGATGCTGGCCTATGTCACTAAAGCACACGAAGAACGACGTGCTATCGTGATGGGAGGTGCTTTTGTTCTGGGTACCATCGTCACACATGTGTCTCTGGGTGTTGCTGCTGCATTAGGTGGCGAATGGGTACAAGGTGTTATGGGAAGGCAATGGGGCCTGTTTCTTGGGCCTTTACTCATCATTATGGGATTAATGTGGGCAGGGTGGTTGAAAATTCGTCTACCCTGGTTTGGCGTAAAAGGCCGCAAGGTCACGGGTATCTGGGGTGCATTTTTACTGGGTATTCCTTTTTCGGTAGCCGTATGTCCATTCTGTACGCCCGCCTTGCTGGTCGCCCTGACCGCCAGCGCGGCAATCGGCTCAGTTGGTTTTGGTTTTGCGTTATTGCTGGCCTTCGCGTTGGGTCGCAGCATACCTATTATGTTAGGTGCCTGGAGTATGGGCTGGCTGGAGTCCCTGCAGATGCTGTCACGCCATCAAAGAGGTCTGGAGATTGTTGCCGGTATTGTGCTGATATTGACCGGTCTTTACTTGCTCAACGAATACTTCTTTATTATTGAATACTAGGGTAGATATATAATGCGAGGTTTCTGGTTTATATTATTACTGGGTTTTACGCCTTTTGCGATAGCTGAGCAATCAAGCAGACTGGAAATTCAGCAGGTCACTGATAATGTGTATGCGCTGGTTGGCCAGCGCGGGCCAATGTCAAAGTGGAACTTTGGCACCAATGCGACGTTTGGTGTCATTGTTACTGAGCAGGGCGTGGTACTGATCGATTCAGGAGCCAGTGACAAGGCTGCACGTTATATCCATAAAAACATTAAAAAGATAACAGACAAGCCTATTGTTCTGGTCATTAATACCGGCAGTGAAGATTTACGCTGGCTAGGGAATGGTTATTTTAAATCACTGGGTGCGAAAATAATTACCAGCCGTAAGACGCTTGAACATCAAAAACAACGCGCCAGTGAGCTCCTGTCACGGCTTGATGAATATATTTTCCCTGAATTTTCTATCGGTACAACGGCTGTCTATGCAGACGATATATTCGACAATGAAAAAACCATTACCCTCGGTAACACTAAACTGGAGCTGAAATATTTTGGGCCTTCATATATGCCGGGTGATTTTATTGTCTGGTTGCCTGATCAAGAGACAGTC
>DRJJ01000150.1 GCA_011052255.1 Gammaproteobacteria bacterium
AAGTAAAGTTGCAGAAAAGCCGGCCGCAAAGCAGTACACGACAGATACTACCAGTGAAGATGCGCCGTTGCCGATACCGGTCAAAATGTTGCATGCTCTGGATGTACGCGGTCAACTGAAAATAGGCAAGCTCAAGGCCTATGGTATCCGTTCATCCGATATCAGAATGAGCCTGAGTGCAGATAAGGGTCTGATAAAGATTAGCCCCGCGACTGCAAAATTGTATGAAGGCGTATATGCCGGTGACATCAAGATTAATGTACGTGGCAAGACACCGGTGTTTACAATTATTGAGAAGTTGACAGGTATACAGGCGGCGCCCTTATTAAAAGATGTTGCCGACATAAAACTGCTTAGTGGCAGGGCCGATTCATCGGCCAGGGTAACAACACGTGGCAATAGCATCGCACAGTTACGCAAGGGCCTGAACGGTAAAATGTCATTCAGTTTCACCGATGGTGCAATCGAGGGTGTCAATATTGCGCATATGCTGCGCAAGGCCAATGCCACACTTACCGGCGCATCACAGCCACCGGATGAGCCTGAGAAAACAGATTTCACATCATTATCGGGCACAGCAAAAATCGTCAACGGAGTAATCAATAACAATGACCTGCTGGCAACCAGCCCGTTGTTGCGTATAACAGGTAATGGCCAGATTGATCTGGTCAGGGAGCTGATTAACTACAGGGTCAAAACGGTAGTTGTTGCAAGTCTCGAAGGACAGGGGGGCGCGTCACTGGACAAACTCAAGGGCGTACCCATACCGGTCAAGATTAGCGGGCCACTACGTGACCCTAAATTCAAGGTAGAGCTGGCCAAGGTACTTACAAATCAGCAGAAGGCAAAGCTCAAGAAAAAAATGGACAAGGAAGAAGACAAGCTCAAACAAAAACTCAATAATAAACTCAAAGACCTGCTTAAGTTCTGAGCCAGCTATGAGTGGATTTCGTTTTAGTGTGCGCCTGTTGAACTGGTTTGATCGTCACGGGCGCAAGGATTTACCCTGGCAGAAAAAGATCAATCCGTATCGGGTCTGGGTGTCAGAAATCATGCTGCAACAAACCCAGGTAGCAACGGTCATTCCGTATTACCAGACATTCATGGGGCAGTTTCCAACCCTTAAAAGTCTGGCAGCCGCCGAACAGGATGACGTGTTGTATCTCTGGTCAGGTCTGGGCTATTATAGCCGGGCGCGTAATTTGCACAAAACGGCTCAAATCATTCGTGATCAATATAGCGGCCGGTTTCCGAAGTCACTGCAACAAATGATAGAGCTGCCTGGGATCGGCCGATCAACAGCCGGAGCCATCTTGTCCATCGCCTGTGACCAACGCCAGCCCATACTGGACGGCAATGTTAAACGCGTACTGGCACGCTTTCATGCGATAGAGGGCTGGACCGGGTCTCGCGCCGTACAGGAAATGCTCTGGCAGCTGGCTGAGCAATACACGCCTGCCAGGCGTGTCGCTGATTATACCCAGGCCATAATGGATCTGGGTGCAACCTTGTGTACACGTCGCAAACCGGATTGCGCGGCTTGTCCGATGCAAACGGCCTGTCAGGCGTATGCCCTGAATAAGGTCAGCGCTATTCCGACACCAAAACCGAAAAAAACCATACCCACACGCAAGTCACGCTTTCTTATCCTGCATAACCAGCGGGGTGAAGTATTGCTGGAAAAGCGGCCACCGGCAGGCATATGGGGTGGTTTGTGGAGCCTGCCCGAATGTAACCATGATGTAGAAATAGAGCAACACTGCCGTGAGAACTATGGTCTGGAAATCGGGCAGGTCGAGACACTGCCTGAGGCACGTCATAGTTTTAGTCACTTCCACTTGCAGATACAGCCGTTACGTATTGCAGTAAGCAAAATATCAGACCGGGTAATGGAAACCGGGGAGCGGGTCTGGTATAACAGCGCATCAGATGATCAGCGAGGTTTAGCCGCGCCGGTTATGCGGTTATTACAGAATGCAACATGAGCAGACCAATATGAGCAGACAGGTACAATGCGTTAAACTGAACAAACAGGCCGAAGGCCTCGCTATACAGACTTACCCGGGAGACCTGGGAAAAAGGATTTTTGAAAACGTGTCAAAAGAGGCCTGGCAAATGTGGTTGCAACACCAGACCATGCTGATGAATGAAAAACGGCTGACCCCGATCAATCCCGAACACAGAAAGTACCTGGAACAGCAAATGGAAGCATTCTTCTTTGGTGAGGGTGGTGACGCGATAGAGGGTTACGTACCGCCTTCTTAGTCCTGAAGCATCTCGTGCATCTCTGACAACCCCGTAGGATGCGGTGAGGTACGAACCGCATCATCATTCCTGTGCCACATCCTACACCTGATATAACACGCTATTCCTGCTCATACTTCTTCAGCAAAATACCCTCATCACCACAACAACTGGCCGCGCATTTTTTAACCTCGTGCAGGCTATCCGGATCGGCATCCAGATAAACATCAATTGGCAGGTTGGTTTCGGCACAATCGCAACCCTTGTCATCATAAACATAAACATGTTCCAGGCCTGCATCGCGCGCCTGTTTTTCAGCAGTCCACATGATCTTTGAAGGGGTCGGAGGAATGTGCGATAATTTGTACGCCGGGAAAAAGCGCGTGATATGCCAGGGACTGTCAGCGCCCAGATGCTCACGTATCCATTGTGCAATACGCTGGAGCTCAGCCGGGTCATCATTTTTACCTGGAATGATATTAGTACGCGTTTCAACATGCATGCCCAGTTTCTGAGCCTTCTCAATCGAATCCAGCACCTGCTGCACATGAGCAGGTTTACAGATATCCTTATAAAAATTATCGCTCAGGCTTTTAATATCCGAACAGAGCACATCCACATGCGGTGCCATCAGCTCCAGCGCCTCATCGGTTACATAACTGTTGGAAACATAAACCGTGTACAGGCCTGCCTCACGAGCGAGCACCGACACATCCAGTACATATTCCAGCCAGACAGCCGGTTCTGAATAAGTGAAAGCAATACCGTCCACCTTGTGGCGACAAGCTGCCTGTACCAGTTCTTCGGGCGTCACGTAAGGCGCAGTCGAGGCACCCTGTGCGAGTTCATCCAGGGCCGACACACCCCAGGAAATCTCAAGGTTATGGCAGCCGCCGCAGCGAAAATTACAACCATAGCTGCCGACAGACATGACACGGGTCCCGGGGCGGTAATGCTTGACCGGTTTGTCTTCAATTGCACCAATATCTATGGCTGACAGAATGCCGTATGACAGGTTATATAAAGTGCCATGACGGTTCACATGCGCCTGGCAAAAACCGCGCTGGCCATGAACCAGCTTGCAGCGCCACAGGCACAGATGACAGCGCGTAGTACCGTTGTCGAGTTTCTCCTGTAAGCGGGTTTCAACCAGTTGGTAGTTTGCAGGGGCCTTGTTGGTGGCTGGCATGGTTATAATCCCGGAATTGAATGATTGCCTACACTAGGACAATTTTGCCTTGCCATCAAGCAGCAAATGGCAAGGTTATTTAATGAAAGGTTAGTCATTACAATAGCTTATCCGTGTATCGAGTCGATTATGTGTGAACAAAATCATGCGCCGTTACTTGACTTGAGAGCCGTCAGCCTGTTTAATGACGCCTCCTTTCAGGGGCGTAGTGGTACTTCAGCACTGAATGGGCGCATTAAATGGCGCAATATCCCTAAATATGGCCGGATAGCTCAGTCGGTAGAGCAGAGGATTGAAAATCCTCGTGTCCCTGGTTCGATTCCAGGTCCGGCCACCATTTTCTTCTTTTATCAACATCGTCACCTGTAACTTTCTGGTATCGTGCAGCCACCGAAACGCCGTCCTGAATCGCATCCGTGAGCTTCAGTCTGTTCCCGGTCACCATTTTAACCTCATGAATAACATGTAATTTTCCTGTAAACAAAGATTACTGATTATTCCTTATTATTTATTTGCCAACGATGCCCCGGTGAATGCCCCCGCTGGCGCAACAAATCTGCATTGCTGTGACGCCACAAATCAATGCGATATTACTTGAAAATATGATCAAAACCGTCAATAATTGACGGTACCTGACGATAACCTGAGATACAGATCTTGGCTAAAGAATCTAAAGTAGTTGATTTTGATTCCCCTGCTAGAGCCCGAATACGCTTAAAAAATTTAGCAGAGGACAGTTCCAGAGTGGTTTTTACCAAGCATGCTGAAAGGCGTATGTGTCAAAGAAAAATCACTAGGACTCAAGTTCTTAGATGTCTAACTCATGGCCAAATTATAGAAGGACCAGCCCGTAGCACTAAAGGTAACTGGGAAATGAGAATGGAAGTGATGTCAGCAGGGGAAATAATTACTGTAGTTGTTGCTATAGAAAAGGATGATTCTGGGGATTACGTGGTGATAATTACGGTTTTTGGAGCATGAAATAATGAAGAAAGAAGATATGTACCATTACACTAGTTGCGGCCTACGCAATATATGGCTTCGCAATGGCTATGAAGTTAAGGTAACTTCTTATGGCCAAGGTGTCGCTATACACAATGTAGAAGGTCTGCATAAAGCTATTGGTTTAAATTTGGTTCAAAATAAACCACAACTCACTGGTGCTGAAATTCGTTTCTTGCGCAAAGAATTAGATATGCCTCAATCACAATTGGCATCGATACTGGGTGTCAGTGAAAATTCAATTAGAGGTTGGGAGAAGCACAGAAGGAAAATCACAAAGCCAGCGGAGCGCGTACTTCGTATGATTTATCAAGAGTACGTGAATGACGATTCTTCTTTCCGCGGTCTTATTGAGAGACTAGGCCAATTCAATAGAGATATTTACGCTAACGGAATGAAACTTGAAGAGACTGAAAGCGGCTGGTCTACAGCCGCTTAGTGCCTTAATCAGCTTCATTGTTCTTATTTGCTTTTCTTTTCTGAGCATGGAAAAGCTTGTGAAAGAGCGTTATCAAATATTACGCCTATATATTGATGAAGTTTACTTGGATTTTCTTTCATATATTTCATTGCAACTCTGTACACCTGATATTGATCAGCCTGATTAGGAATGCATATATGTAACTTCGTTGAAGTATCCTTTAGGAACATTTCTGTTGACATAAGGCCGTCTATAAAACCATTTGCATAACCCATGCAATGTGCCTCGGCAGTTAAGTCTACCTCTACAGCTTTTATTTCTTGATTCAAAAAGCCAAGGTAATTCGTACAATTCGATAAATAAATATTGCCATTTTCCAGGGCGTTAGTCACGGATGCGGAATTACTGCTATACAGAAAAAGGAATATAGTAATAGTTTTTAGAATTATTTCTTTCATTATTTACCCCGGGTTATATTGTATCTAAAATATGCAGTTATAGTTGCTTTGAAAAAGGGTGTCATACGTGACATGGTTTAGGATGGCATTATGTGATCAGTATTGCATTTCATTATAAATGATTTTAGGGATCAGCTGATCGTCGAATATAGCGCGCCAAGGTGTAATTATATCTGTAAAATGTGAGGCCTGTCGCTGCCATTTCTGTTGGGTTGCATGGTGCTGGCAACTTCTCACAAGCTCACTGTCGGTAGTTCGCCGATTAAGTGGAACGAGCTGAATATTTTATCCAAGACCGCTGCTTCTTCTTTAAGAGCAGGGTTAACAGGCGCGATCATTATAAAGGAAACAATGGTTTTCTTGCTAAATGGGATAACGGTTATTCCAGATACGGCCACTTTATGACCTTTGGGAAAGTGATTCAATGTTGAGATGTAAAGCTTTATCCCGCCAACAGACGGAAGAACCTCCTTCTGGAGGATGACCATATTAGCAGCGCCGACATCCTTAGATGTTTTCAAGTAGACAGTTTCTATTGTGAAATCGAACATCTTGTTGAGTAAGTCATTTTTCTTAGAATTTCTCTCAAATGCTTCCTTGGTTACTGAAGACCCCATCGAACCTGCAGTCACAATAAGCGTTACTCCTTTAGGGGTTCGTAGTATGAAGCGAACCCCATCGCCTTCACCTGTTTTTGGAAGCTTTGAAGGTTTCCATTCGGAGGGGTACTGGAAAGCATAGCCATAATCTTTGTCAGTGAATTCAGCTATTTTTCCAGATTCAACGTAAGCTGGCGCGATTGATATGAACAGGGAGAAGGTGAGGGCTTTGTAGGTATCTACACTGGCTGACATTATTCTCAGTCCTTATAATGGTGTGGTCTCAGAGCATGCATTTTCCTGAAATTATTCAGAGCATTTGTGCCCTGTCACCGGTACTGTACTTCTACCTTAATATGTTTGAATTAACCAGCGCGAGATAAACCGCCAGTATTATACGATTGTAGAGTCTATTTGTTAAAGTCCTCCTGAAACTTCTCCCTTAGCCTCGCCACCACAAGTCGGGCTGCTTCATCTGGTGTATTTACCGACCATCCAGACATCTCCCAGCCGCCTTTATAATTGTAATCAGCGACCCATAAACGTTCACCGTTAGCTTTCTTTAATACGATAAGCATTGTACTGTTCTGCCAAGTAATCGACCCTCCAGAACTTAAGGTTGTACTGCTTCCGCTGATTGTAGCAGAACCTCCTGCATACCCATTCCCGGAATACCATCCAGAACCGTAGGCAGTAGCATTACCAACAGTGTTGGAGCTGCCAACAAATGTGCTTTGATCAGTGCTCACAAAAGTAATCTCCATTACGCCTGAAAACGGTTCTTTTTCCTTTAATGGAAGTACGTCTGAAAAATTTAGAAAAACGATCTCATAAACAAGCTTGTCCATTAACGGACTACCAGTGCGCACAAGTACCTGAAAACTTTCCGATTCGTTGATAGAAGCAAGCGAGACACTTGCTTTGTTGGTTTTTACTGACGAGCAGCTTGAGAGTATAAGAGCTAGCAGTGATAGTAATAGTATTTTTTGCATTGATAATTACTCTATTAAACATTTACTGTGGCAAGTTACAGACTGCAGTGCGGTCGACTTTAAGTGTCAACTGGTCGTAGTGTGTGAGATTTGTATCAAAAATGAAGGGTTATTGAGGTATTTACACATTATCAGAGGTTGCAAGCGCCGTAAGTGCATGATTTATTAATAATTAAAATTACACGAATATTAGAGCAGAGGATTGAAAATCCTCGTGTCCCTGGTTCGATTCCAGGTCCGGCCACCATTTTTTGCCTTTGGCAACATCAAGTCCCGTAAAATCCGGAGCCGCCAGTTTAGATCCTTTGCTGTGCACTCACCCTCACGCAAAACACTATACGACTACCCTTTTACATTATTCAAAACAGCTACTTAGCTTATCAGCGCTATCTGCGTTGCAAGACACCCATTCCCTGTTGCTACTCCATTATTAATGATGAGATTACAGTGGCTTCGTTACCCATTTACTATTCTCCTTGCAAAGATGTTCAACTCAGTATTGCTGGTATGTAATTTAATGCGTTTGTCATAGCACTGACATCCTGATGTCACAGTTTGTTGAGATATTTCGTTGACTTCAAAACCTAAAGGATGTCTGGATATGAAAAAGAAAATTTTATCTCTGGTGGTTACTGCTGCTATTGGTGGCCTGTCAATCGGTAATGTAACGGCTGATGAAGATCAATCAAGCCATGCAGTGAAATTCGGTTTTAAAACAATTGATTCATCAGCCAGTACGGTGGGTTGGGATACGACTGCGCCGTGGAAGTTACCCGAGGGCTTCACGCAATCAATTGTGACTGACGAAACTGTTCTGAATATTTACGATAATGGTCGCGACGACTGGCCAGACATGAGCATCACCAATGAAACAGGGGTGGAAGCGGGGCGTTACCTGTACCGGACACATGAAGTCCGGGGTGTACCGGAAGGTGGGGCCGTCTCTGTCGTGGATCTGAAAACAGGTGAAACCAGGGTGCTGGCACAGGATGTAACCTGGGATGCACTTGATGGTATCCGCTGGACCCCTTGGGGCACGCTGCTGTTTTCCGAAGAAGTTACCGGTGGCCGTTTATTTGAAATAATGCTTGATCCTGAAGACCCCATGAAGGCTCTGGAAGTTATCGATCGCCCGGCAGTCGGTCGCTTGGCACATGAGGGTATAGATGTTGACATGAATGGCAACGTTTATGTGGTTGATGAACACCGTGGTCGGTCTTCTGGCTGTAGTGGCGTGACGCCTTGTGGTGGTGGTATATATAAATTTATACCTGATGTAGCGGGCGATCTGTCTTCGGGTTCGCTTTACGCCCTTAAGGTGACGGGTCCAGATGGCACTGGCAAGGGCAAATGGGTTGGGCCAATCGATGCGAGTGTTGCGCGTTCATCGGGCAGCGCATTTGGTGCACAAAGCTACCAGCGTCCTGAAGATATGGAAATCATCAACAATACGCTCTATGTGGCGATCACTGAAGGTCCACGTGATGAAACCGGCAAGGAGATGTATGAAGGCCGTGTTTTAGCAATTGATCTTGATACGATGACTGTTTCCAATTTTATCAAGGCGGGTGTGAATGTTCCGGTTGAGATTGGAAAACCCGGCCAGGCAGGTTTTCAGACGGGTTTTGACAGTGTTGACAATCTGGCTGAAACACCTGACGGTCGTTTGATAGTGATTGAGGATAATAAACCTTCAGACATATGGGTGGCCAGCAAGGAAACCAATGAGTTTGGTGCGGCAAAAAAAGTATCTCTGTTTGCATCGTTGACTGATCCAGGTGCCGAAGGGACCGGCATCTACTTCAGTCCGACTGACCCGAATACACTGTATGTGAACGTTCAGCATTCAGCTGCAGACGATGGTGATGGAACCTGGGCGATAACAAGAACAGACAGGGATGATGATTAAATAATAATTATCAATTTTTAAAGCATAAGGGTGGCCAAACGGTCACCCTTTTTTTATAAATTCTCACAGCTGCTTCGTTAACTCCCTCTCCCTAAGGGAGAAGGAATGGCTACGATAATAGGGCTGCGTGATATCATGTCTATAATGTCTTCGGCCATGCTGATGGTGCGTTAATTCAGAGGCTTACCGTGAATTACCGATTTCTTAACGGGACAGCAGTGATAAATTTTAGAAAATTTGTATGACTACTCAT
>DRJJ01000151.1 GCA_011052255.1 Gammaproteobacteria bacterium
ATCCCCGCCCCTGCAGCGTCAGGCGAAACAACCCGTACCAATGAAGTACCTGCAGCACCAGTGGCACAGCAAGCAACGGGTCCAGCAGTGAGTGGTGTAGATAACAAAATAGAAGGACGGCAACGGATAACCGTTCGCACCGATGTTTTTCACCTGGAACTCGATACGCTGGGTGGCGATATTCGTGTGGTTGACCTGCTGGCCTTTCCGGTTGATCAGAAGCAACCCGATAAGCCTTTCAGGTTAATGACTGATACAGGCGCACACCTGTTTGTTGCACAGACCGGTTTTGCAGTCAATGCGTCCAGCAAGGGGATGGCCCCTGACCATAATAGTCTGTATCAGACCAGCAGTGATCGTTATGCTATGCAAGAAGGGAAAGATACACTCACTGTAGAATTATATTGGCAGTCTGATAATGGTATAAAGGTCACAAAACAATATCTGTTCCACCGCGGGCGATATGATATTGAGTTGAAGTATATTGTTGAGAACAACAGTACACAGAGCTGGGACGGCAGTTTTTATCGACAAATGCAACGTACTCATTACGCTGATGATACCAGCCCGATGTTTATCAAGACCTATATGGGGGGCGTAATTTACACTACAAAGGAAAAATACGAAAAAATCACTTTTTCTGACATGCAAGACGCCAGCCTGTTAGTTGAAGATGTAAAAGATGGCTGGGTGTCCATGATGCAGCATTACTTCCTCGGTGCATGGATACCAGCGCCTGGTAGTGAAAGCACGTTTTACACGCGCTATCTGAAAGACAAATTTCGATATTTGCTGGGTGTGCAGTCAGCTCTGGTTGAGATAGCACCGGGTAAGCATGAAGAATTCACCAGCATCTATTATATCGGCCCTAAAGACCAGCATACTCTGGCCACGCTGGCCCCTGGGCTCGAGTTAACCGTAGATTACGGAGTGCTAACGGTTATCGCAAAGCCGCTGTTCTGGTTGATGACGCAGCTGCATGGTATTTTTGGTAACTGGGGCTGGTCGATAATCTTTTTAACACTGATAGTAAAACTGGTGTTTTATAAATTGTCTGAAACGTCTTACCGCTCCATGGCTAATATGCGGCGATTACAACCCAGGCTCAAGGCACTGAAAGAAAGACATGGCGATGACCGACAGGCCATGAATCAGTCCATGATGGAGATATACAAGAAGGAAAAAATCAATCCTCTGGGCGGTTGCTTGCCGATACTGGTTCAGATCCCTGTGTTTATTGCCCTGTACTGGGTGTTGCTGGAAAGTATCGAGCTACGTCAGGCCCCGTTTATACTCTGGATTAAGGATCTTTCGTCACAGGATCCGTATTACGTGCTGCCGGTACTGATGGGTACATCGATGTTTTTACAGCAGAGGCTCAACCCACAGCCGCTTGATCCTATGCAGGCCAAGATTATGAGCTTGCTACCCATCATATTTACCGTCTTCTTCCTGTTTTTCCCTTCAGGCCTGGTTTTGTACTGGGTGGTGAATAATTCACTATCGATTCTGCAACAGTGGGTCATAACCAAGCGTATAGCCGGGAATACCTGACAACAACGCCACATGAGCAGCCATGACACTATTGCCGCCATAGCCACTGCAACGGGTTATGGCGGCGTAGGCATTATTAGACTATCCGGTCCGGCAGCTATAGATATCTCCAGGACCATCACCGGCTTGTCACTTCAGCCACGTTATACAAAGCTGTGCAGGTTTTCTGACTCGCAGGGTAATGTTATAGACCAGGGTCTGGCTATATATTTTTCTGGCCCCCATTCCTTTACCGGCGAGGATGTAATAGAACTACATGGCCACGGTGGCCCGGTGGTAATGAATATGCTGTTGCAGGCTTGTCTACAGGCCGGAGCGAGACAGGCACGAGCAGGTGAATTCAGCGAACGAGCCTTTCTTAACGACAAGATGGATCTCACCCAGGCAGAAGCGGTAGCGGATTTGATAGCTTCTTCCAGTGAGCAGGCGGCCAGGGCGGCCGTGCGTAGTTTACAGGGAGAATTTTCGAATCGCGTACAGGCTTTGACCGAACAGCTGATTCACTGCCGAATGCATATAGAGTCAGCCATTGATTTTCCGGAAGAGGAAATTGACTTTCTGGCCGATGAAACCATCGTTGAGCAGATTGACCTGTTGCTGGAAAGACTTGAAGCGTTATTTGGATCAGCAAAACAAGGCAAGCTGCTACAACAAGGCATGACGGTTGTGATCGCGGGTCGTCCCAATGCGGGCAAATCGAGTTTAATGAATACCCTGTCAGGAAGTGAGCGATCTATCGTAACGGATATACCGGGCACGACCCGTGATATTTTAAGTGAAACGATCCAGATCGATGGCTTGCCCGTCCATCTTATTGATACTGCCGGTTTACGCCACAGCGATGATGTCGTTGAACAGCTAGGTGTGAAGAAGGCATGGGCAGAGATCGCTACGGCCGATATCATCCTGTTATTGATCGATAGTACAGACCGCCATGCTGAACAGGACTCGTTGGTTGAGATACAATTGCCAAAATCGATCCCTGTGGTGAAGCTGTATAACAAGATCGATCAGATCGATCAACCGGCCTGCATCAAGCGGAATGATGACCACACGGAAATATACCTGTCTGTAAAAACAGGTGCCGGGATAGCATTTGTGCGCGAGCACCTGAAGCATGTGAGTGGTTACACCTCAGCCGAGTCTGGTGTATTCAGCGCCAGAACGCGGCACATACAGGCGCTGGAGACATGTGAGATTCATATTCACAACGCAAAAAAACAGCTGTTAGACAATAAAGCAGGCGAACTCGCCGCAGAAGAACTGCGTTTAGCACAGCAATTCTTATCAGAAATTACCGGTGAATTCAGTAGTGATGACCTTTTAGGGCGTATATTTACAAGTTTTTGTATTGGTAAATAACCATATCTATCTGTTTTATATAATAATAATATTTTATTGTAATAGAATGTAAATTTCTTCAATAAGTACTTGCTTATATTACTTGTTACTTATACACTTTCCCTGTACTCAAGAATTTATACAAATACTCTCAACAGGAGAATCATCATGAAAAAGATTATCGCAATAGTTGCCTTGGTTGCTGCTACCGCATTTACAGCTCAGACTGCAAATGCATGGTGGGGCGGTCCCTGGAACAACAATGGTTATAACAGCGGCAATGGTTATGGCAATGGTTATGGCAATGGTTATGGAAACGGCACAGGTAATTTCTCATTTGGCATGAACGGCAATGGCTACGGCAATGGCAATGGCAATGGCAACGGCTATAACGGCTACAATGGTTATGGCAACGGCTATGGTAATGGTAATGG
>DRJJ01000152.1 GCA_011052255.1 Gammaproteobacteria bacterium
AAAACCGACGCGAGCTGAAGCCAGCGATGTAGTTAATGCCATTTTAGATGGCAGCTCGTCCGTTATGCTATCGGGCGAAACTGCAATGGGCCAGTATCCAGTTGAATCGGTCAAGATGATGGCTTCATTGGCCATACGAGCAGAGGCTTCTCTTGCTGAATTTGGCTATTTACAGAAAATTAGTCCTCATAGTAGTAACGTTGTCACCGAAGCGGTCAGTCAGGCAGCTATTACTATGGCTAATCATTTGAAAGCTGCAGCAATTATCAGTTTGACCGAGTCAGGTTTTACCTCCAGGCAAATATCAAAATATCGTCCTGAATCCTTGATTCTTGCCGTAAGCTGTACGGAATCTGTGGTATTACGGTCAGCGTTGAACTGGGGTGTTTATCCAATCCTCTACAAAGAGGGGGGCAACAATAGCGAGAAGCTGGAGTATGCTCTGGAAGAAGGCAAACGTCACGGATTTATTAAATCACAAGATATTATTGTTGTCACTGCCGGGCCAGGTCAGGAATCTGGTGGGACCAATATGGTAAGAGTGTTAACTGTGCCATAAGAAAACCGCATATGATTATAATGCCTATGAAAAACCGAATGAAAAAACCGGGTCAGAGAGAACAGGGCATGGGGTCAAACAGGGCATGGGGTCAGGCCTTACATTTCACATTCTAGTTTTTTTACAGCACGACTCACAGTCGCGTAACTTACGTCAAAGTATGCACCCACACATTCCAATGTATAGTGACCTGTAAGATAAGCTCGCGCCATGGCTTCATTTCGTTCGGGATACTTCTGATGAAAAAACTCCAGTGATTTAACCGGTGCTTGTTTATGTAGTTTGGGGATATCGTTCATTGACTGCTCAGGACCTATTTTACATTGCATGTCCTCAATAAACTCATCAGAACCCAGATAAATCTGGTTTCTTAAACTCTCCCAGGGTGATGGCTGGTTCTTTCCTTGTTGCACGAAATCTTTATAATTTTGTTGTGCTCTTTTTCGCTGTTTACCGAATCCAGCCAGAACCCAGTCCGTCGTCAGACAGGAATGCGCCTGACTCAAACCCACCGTGGCGCGATAACTACTCCACGGCCAATCTTTCGTCGCTCTGACCATACGACCTCTAACCGGGTTTAACACGATATAACGAGACAGTTCTAGTAAATAACTTTCTTTTTCTACCAAAATAGCTTTAAAACGTCCCTGATAAACATGCCCTACCCTTTTATGTGCTCGATTAAAATACTGGGTATAGGTTCCATTCAGATATTTCATACCCTTAGACAAAGTCGGCGTGTTGGTTTCTATCAACAAGTGATAGTGATTATCCATCAGACAATAAGCGTGACAATACCAACCATATCGTTCACAGGTTTTTTCTAATAGGGTGAGAAATGTACTGCGATCCTCATCAGTGAGATATATTGCTTCTTGAGCATTACCTCTCGAGGTGACATGGTACAGCGCACCTGCGAATTCTATTCTTAATGGTCGGGCCAAGGATTATCCTCCTAGAAGAAACCAAAGATAGGAGGGTTGGAGTGAAATGTCAAATGTAAGGCCTGACCCCGTTCTCGCTCGAGGACGCAGCGAGGCCCCCTCTGTCAGGATAGTTGTCGCCTCCATTGAATCAATATAAACGAAGTTGAGGTGGGCGATAGAGAGTGAGATATGAAACGCTATTCAATAGAACGAAAAGAGTCTGTAATCCAGAAGATGAAGCCACCCCATAATATACCGATCCCCCGGTTGGCTGAGGAAACCGGCATCTCGGACGTGACCCTGTATAATTGGCGTAAACAAGCCAGAGTGAAGGGGGTCGCCGTGCCAGCTGATGGGAAGAACCCAGAGAAATGGTCGTCAGAGGATAAGTTTGCCATTGTATTGGAAGCTGCATCGCTCAATGAAGCCGAGCTAGCCGAATACTGTCGCCAGAAAGGCCTTTATGTCGAGCAGATAGCCGCTTGGCGAAAAGCCTGTCTACACGCTAATGCGGACAGTGCGACACAGAACAAGGCCCAGCAAGAGCAGTCGAAGAAGAACCGCAAACAGATCAAGCAACTTGAACGGGAACTGCTCCGCAAGGACAAGGCCCTGGCTGAAACGGCTGCGCTATTGGTACTCCAAAAAAAAGCCCGGGCGATCTGGGGGGAGCCAGAGGACGAATGATCAGTCTCCCGGATCGCCGTCATGCCGTTGAGTTGATCGAGGAAGCCGTTGCTGCTGGTGCGCGGCAACGAAAAGCGTGTAAGATCCTGGCGATCAGTGCACGCACTTACCAGCGTTGGACGCAGGAAGTGACTGTTGTGAGCGATCGGCGACCAGAAGCCCTGCGCCCGGTTCCCGCCAACAAGTTGAGTACCCCCGAACGCGAGGAAATCCTGAAGGTTGCGAATAGCCCGGTATTTTGCAGCCTGCCACCCAGTCAGATTGTACCGGCACTGGCTGACCAAGGGTGCTACCTGGCTTCAGAGTCCACCTTCTACCGGGTCTTGCGGGAAGCGGAACAGCAACACCACCGAGGACGCAGCGAGGTACCCCGGCGCAGAGTCCCAAGCACCCATTGTGCCGCTGGCCCTAATCAGGTCTGGTGTTGGGACATCACCTGGTTGCCAGGTCCTGTCCGTGGTTTGTTCTATTATCTCTACCTGATCATGGACCTCTACAGCCGCAAGATCATTGCCTGGGAAATTCATGAGTATGAGGCCAGTGATCGGGCGGCACAGCTAATCCACAAGGCCTGTCTGTCGGAAGGTATTGCGACTCAGCCATTGGTACTACACTCCGACAACGGCAGCCCCATGAAAGGAGCCAGTATGCTGGAGATGCTGCGCCAGCTGGGTGTAACCTCATCGTTCAGCCGACCACGGGTGAGTAATGATAATGCCTATGTGGAATCTTTGTTCCGTACCTGTAAGTATCGGCCAGACTACCCGATAAATGGCTTCACCACCCTCGATGAAGCCAGAGTCTGGGTGTTGTCATTCAGTCGCTGGTACAACACTGAGCACAAGCATAGTGGCTTGAAGTTCACG
>DRJJ01000153.1 GCA_011052255.1 Gammaproteobacteria bacterium
CCGGCGGGTCTCGATCGTTATGATCTGAACGGGCGTGTGACAGCTGCGGCTGGCCTGGCTTCATTCGAGGTCAATGGTCAGCAGGTAACAACCGACATCAACGGG
This sequence comes from Gammaproteobacteria bacterium, assembly GCA_011052255.1. GTDB lineage: Bacteria > Pseudomonadota > Gammaproteobacteria > DRJJ01 > DRJJ01 > DRJJ01. Next base: position 106 of record DRJJ01000153.1, read on the forward strand.
CGATTTTCAGCACCAATCAGTGTGCGCAGCAAACAAACACGGGTAAAGGTGATTGCAGTTGACAAGGTTAGCCGTAAGGCGGAACTGTCATTCATACTTGCCCAGGCCGAGCAGATTCCGGCAGCGACTCGCTCCTTCCGAAATAAACCCCGTGCAGGCATAAGCGACAAACTTGATGGTATCGACTTCGGACAATATTATGCCCTGATTATTGGCAACACCCGTTATCGTGGATTTCCAGACCTGGTCTCACCTGAAGAGGACGTCAAACACATTGACAAAATATTGCGTGAGAAATACGGTTTCAAAACTCGCCTGCTATTAAATGCAGACCGCTATACTATTTTGTCATCATTGAACGAACTGGGCAAAACGCTAACCGAGAAGGATAACCTGCTGGTTTATTATGCTGGTCATGGCGAACTCGATGTGATTAACCAGCGCGGACACTGGCTGCCGGTTGATGCCGACCCCGACAATACGGCCAACTGGATATCGACGGTGAATATCACTGATATACTGAATGTCATTCCGGCACGGCACGTCATGGTAGTCGCCGATTCCTGTTATGCAGGAACCCTCTCCGTCGCCGCACAGGCACGACTGGATGTGGCCACTGCAAACGAAAATCTACAACGCAAATGGGTTGAAATCATGAACCGTACCCGCGCCCGGGTGGTGCTGACGTCTGGCGGCGTCAAGCCGGTACTGGATAGTGGTGGTGGCAAGCATTCGGTATTTGCACGGGCCTTTATCGACACCCTGCAGGAAAATAATTCAGTGATTGAAGGTTACAGTGTCTACCGCAGGCTGGCCGACCAGGTGAGTCGCAACGCAGCCAATCTGCAGTTTGACCAGAACCCGCAGTATGCACCTATCAAGCATGGCGGTGGGCTGGGTGAATTTTTCTTTGTACCGGTTAAATAAGCTGTCTGTTTGCCAGATACTATGTAACACAGCGATTCTTGCTAATCGCTGCTGACCAGTTCCAGCGCCTGTTCTTCTTCCTGCTGTAATTCCCACATATGTTTGTACAGGCCACCCTGTTGTATCAGGGTATTGTGGTTGCCTGATTCAATTATACGGCCTTCTTCCATTACCAGAATATTATCTGCATCGGCAATGGTTGACAGGCGGTGCGCGATAACCAGCGTGGTGTGGTCGGTAGCGACTTCACGCATGGCTTCCAGTATGGCCTGCTCCGATCTAGAATCCAGCGACGAGGTGGCTTCATCAAATATCATGATGCGCGGGTTTTTCAGTATTGCGCGCGCAATCGCGACACGTTGTTTTTCACCGCCGGAGAGTTTCAGTCCTCGTTCACCGACCACGGTATCGTAACCATCAGGTAGCGACAGGATGAAATCATGAATATGGGCCAGTCGCGCGGCACGGGTAATCTCCGCCGCACTGGAATCCGGTCGCGCATAACCAATGTTGTGTGCGATGCTGTCATTGAACAGTACGGTGTCTTGCGGAACGATGCCAATATGCGCACGCAGGGACTGCTGGCTGACCTCACGTATGTCCTGCGAATCAATCAGAACCCGGCCACCGCTTACATCGTAGAAACGAAATATCAGCCGTGCCAGCGTGGACTTGCCGGCACCACTGGGGCCGACAATCGCGACTTTCTTGCCAGCCGGTATTTCGAAGTCGATACCGTGCAGGATGGTACGATCCGGGTGGTAATGAAAGTCGACATGTTCAAAACGCAATGTGCCCTTGCTGACCTGAAGTGTAGGCGCGTTTTTAATATCCCTGATTTCAGGTTGCTCTTCGATCAGGGTGAACATTCGGTCCATGTCAGACAGGGCATGTTTAAGCTGGCTGTAGACGATACCGAGGAAGTTCAGCGGGATAAACATCTGTATCATGAACGCATTGACCAGCACCAGGTCACCCATGCTCATTTCGCCGTCCACTACTCCCTGTGATGCCATGAACATGATCAGTGTTACACCGGTCGCGATGATGGCGCCCTGGCCCACATTCAGGGCGGAGAGTGAGGTCTGGCTTTTAACTGCGGCATCTTCCCATACTTGTAGCGTGTCGTCATAGCGCTGCATTTCGTAGGCTTCATTGCCGAAATATTTTACCGTTTCGTAGTTAATCAGGCTGTCAACCGCCTGCGAACTGGCCTTTGAATCGGCCTGATTCATGGTAATGCGGTACTTCATACGCCATTCGGTGATGACCATGGTGGTGGCAATATAGATGGCAACGGTTACAAATGTGACTACTGCATACCAGGGGTTGTACTGGCTCAACAGGATGACAGCAATCAGACCGACCTCAACCAGTATGGGCAGTATGCTGAAAACCATGTAGTTGAGTAGTGAGCTAACACTGCGTGTGCCACGTTCGAGATCACGGGTTATCGCACCGGTTTTGCGTTCAAGGTGATAGCGCAGGGAAAGCTCATGCAGATGTGAGACAACACGATGTGACATGCTGCGCATCGCGCCATGACGCACGCGGGCAAAGACCGCATCCCTTATCTCACCAAACAAAGATCCGGACAATCTGAGTACACCGTAGAGGACTAAAAAAACGACCGGTAATATCAGCTGCTCATGTTGAGAGCTGTCTAGCCCGTCAACGATCTGTTTCAGTACCAGCGGGACCGCTACCATCGCCATTTTGGCCAGCACCAGGGCCGATAGAGCGAGGATGACACGGCCGCGATAGCTCCACAGGTAGGGTACAAGGCTGCGCAGGGTTTTCAGGTCGCTGCGATTACCGCTGGGCGATTCGGTGGCATAGCGTGCATGGTCAGACAATGGCTGGTTAATCCTTAGGTGAGTTGGTGTTTGATTAATAGGTGAGAGTGACGACACCGTCATCTATAGCGGCACTGATAAAGGCTGCACCGCCGCGCACTTCATCCAGTTCCGGGATGGCGGTCTCCGGGGTAATGCCATTTTCTTCCATCGCCGCACCGCAGACATAGAAGCGCGCGCCGGCCTTATGTGCATCTTGCATGAAGGAGTAGATAGATTTTTCCCGTTTGCTGCCAGGGTACAGCTTTTCAGCGACACCTTTGCGCAGCAGCGCCGCCGAACGTGAAGCAAAATAGATCTCGACCTCCAGGTCCATAGAGGCGGCCGAGGTTGCCTGAAAAAAAGGTGAGCCAAGACTGGCGGGTACATCCGGGCTGGCATTGAGCAGCATGATGACAATTTTACGGGCCATGACTATCCATGATTTGTATGAAGATCAGCAATATAGCACGCCGTTTCATCCCTTGTCTGGGCCGGGTTCCGGGCTGCTTGTGGTGCTGCAAAGGCACTTTTTTAATGGAAATAGAGGCAAATTGCAAACCTTGTATTTTACCTTAACCGTCCATATCTTACACATAATGGTGATAAGCATGTGATATGCATGGTAAAATGATTATTACACTGATTAATGATTGAAAACAGGGGCTGTGCGCAATGCCGATATATGAATACAAGTGTGCTGAATGTGAGCACCAATTTGAGAAGCTGCAAAAAATCAGTGATGATCCGTTGAAAGATTGCCCTGAATGCAACAATCCATCGTTAAAGAAGCTGGTGTCTGCTGCCGGTTTTCGATTAAAGGGTAAAGGCTGGTACGAGACTGATTTTAAATCAGGTACTAAACGCAATGTGGCTGAATCAGATTCCAAATCACCCTCATCAGCTTCCAAAGACACCAGTGCGTGTTCGTCCTGTAAGTAAATTATTAACCCTGCATACACGGAATAACAGGCATGAGTGGACTTAAGCGTTACCTGATTGCCGGTATCCTGATCTGGCTACCCCTCGGGGTAACCGTGATGGTGGTACGCCTGTTCATTGACATGATGGACCGTACCTTGTTGTTGCTACCGGTGGATTACCGCCCCGAGGCCCTGCTGGGTTTATCGATACCCGGCTTTGGCATACTGCTGGCATTGGTGATCATTCTGGTTACCGGTATGATCGCCGCCAATCTGTTTGGCCGGCGGTTGGTGATGTTGTGGGAGGCATTTCTATCACGTATTCCGCTGGTACGCTCTGTTTATTCCAGCGTCAAACAACTGGCCGAAACGGTATTTTCATCCAACGGCCAGTCCTTTCGCAAGGTATTGCTACTGGAATACCCGCGCCGTGGCCTGTGGACCCTGGCCTTCCAGACCGGTACAGATATCGGTGAGGCGCAGTCGCGCACTGGCCAGGATGTGATTAACGTCTATGTCCCAACCACACCGAACCCGACCTCCGGTTTTTTCCTGATGGTACCGCGGAAGGATGTACAGGTACTCGATATGAGTGTTGACGAAGGCCTGAAAATGATCATTTCCATGGGTGTCGTGGTGCCCGAACAGGCTAAGCCAGCTAAAGACGCCGAGGTGGTTGCGTCGGGTGACACAAGCACGTAAGATTTCCCCCTTTTTACAGCCGAATCAGCCTGTTTTCTGTAGCTGCAAGGCACTTAATGACGAGTAAGCAACATGCGCAGCGATTATTGCGGAAACGTATCCGAAACCAATCTGGACCAGACTGTTGAACTGTGTGGCTGGTGCCACCGACGCCGTGACCATGGCGGCGTGATTTTTATTGATTTACGTGACCGTGAAGGCATCGTGCAAGTGGTGTTCGACCCGGATACCGCCGATACCTTTATAATCGCGGAAAGTGTTCGCAGTGAATATGTACTGCGTATCAAAGGCAAGGTGCGTCCACGCCCTGAGGGAACCACCAACTCTGATATGGCCACCGGTAAGATCGAGGTGCTGGGGCTGGAACTTGAAATTCTGAACAAGGCCGAAACACCACCGTTCATGATCGATGACAACGATGTATCAGAAGAGAACCGGCTGCGCTACCGTTACATCGATTTACGTCGTTCCGATATGCAGATGCGTATGCGCATGCGCGCCAAAATCACCCACCGTCTGCGTGAATTTCTTGATGATCAGGGTTTCCTGGATATCGAAACACCGATGCTGACCCGCGCTACCCCGGAAGGGGCACGTGACTATCTGGTACCCAGCCGTACACATGAAGGCGCCTTTTTCGCATTACCACAGTCACCGCAGTTGTTCAAACAGCTGCTGATGATGTCCGGTTTTGATCGTTACTACCAGATCGTGCGCTGCTTTCGTGATGAGGATTTACGTGCAGATCGCCAGCCTGAATTTACCCAGCTGGATGTGGAATTGTCCTTCGTGAATGAAGAAGATGTGATGAATCTGATGGAATCACTGATTCGTGACGTGTTTACACACATACTGGAGATACCGCTACCCGACCCCTTCCCGCGTATCTCGCATGCCGAGGCGATGAGCCGCTATGGCTCGGACAAGCCTGATTTACGTGTGCCGATGGAACTGATTGATGTCGGTGACCTGATGCAGGATGTAGAATTCAAGGTGTTTTCCGGGCCGGCTAAAGACCCGGAGGGTCGCGTAGCGGCACTATGCCTGCCTGAGGGCTGTAAGCTGTCACGCAAGGAAATCGACGGCTACACTTCTTATGTTGCGATCTACGGTGCCAGAGGCCTGGCCTATATAAAGGTAAACGAGGTCGCAAAGGGTCGAGAAGGCCTGCAGTCTCCGATATTAAAATTTCTGCCGGATGAGGCGATCCAGACCATACTGGAACGCACGGCTGCAAAGGATGGTGATCTGATCTTCTTTGGTGCCGACAAGGCCAGGGTAGTGAACGAAGCGCTGGGTGCACTGCGGGTCAAGCTGGGGCAAGACCGGGGCTTGATGGAACACGGCTGGCGACCTTTATGGGTAGTCGATTTCCCGATGTTCGAAAAAGATGAAAGTGGCAATCGCTGGCAGGCGCTGCATCATCCGTTCACGGCGGCCATATCTGATCATGTCGACAAGCTGGAAACCGATCCGGGTGCCTGTCTGTCGCGTGCTTACGATATGGTGCTCAATGGTTCTGAAATCGGTGGTGGGTCAATCCGTATCCATCAGCCGGAAGTACAGCAAACCGTATTCAAACAGCTTGGAATTAGTGAGCAGGAAGCAGAGGACAAGTTCGGATTCCTGGTTACCGCACTGAAATATGGGTGTCCGCCTCATGGCGGTATGGCCTTTGGTCTGGATCGTCTGGTAATGTTGATGACCGGTGCGGCCTCTATTCGCGAAGTCATGGCCTTCCCGAAGACCCAGACCGCCAGCTGCCTGCTGACTCAGGCCCCGGCGCCAGTCAGTGACAAACAGTTACGTGAAATTGGTATACGCTTACGCAAACCCAGGGCTGAGGCCAGCGACTGATTTTAGATCAGCGCCATAAACGACCGGAGTCGGTACTGGTTGTGATTTACACATTGGCCGGTGAAGTACTGTTGCTGGAACGGGTACAGCCCGCGGGGTACTGGCAGTCGGTTACGGGTAGCCTGGAATGGGGTGAAAATGCCGATGATGCAGCGCAACGCGAACTGTATGAAGAAACCGGGCTGCAGGCCAGTGACCGGCTGCATGCAACCGGCCAGGTAAACCATTTTCAGATTGTACCGGCATGGAAGCCACGTTACGCGCCGGATGTAAACGAAAATACAGAATATGTGTATCAGCTGGCGCTGGCACAACGCCAGGATATTGCGCTTCATCAGCAGGAACACATCAACTATCGCTGGTTGCCTGCTGCAGTAGCCGCTGAGCAGGTCGCGTCAACGACCAATCGTGACGCTATTTTGCATCTCCCAATCAGGATATAGTTGAGCACGTTGGTAATGTATTAAGATTTCACGGCTGTCCCGCTAACTTTGAAATGTGTACAAAAGCAGGATGTGGGATGGGTCTAGCCTGTTAAAGACCGTCTGACGCATGGACGCGTCAGTCGAGCGGCCACGGATGGCGAATAGCGCGTCTTTAACAGGCTAGACCCATCCCATGTCCGGAGCCATACGCGTCATCGCACGGTTTTATGCAGGTAGATCATAGCCAGGATGAAGCCTGGTGGAATTCATGGAAACACAAGAGAGTAAACGATGTCAGTATCAGCACTGGCCATACAGGCCTTCTCAGAAATAGACGACCAGACCTGCGAGCAGCGTATCCAGGCGGCGCGTGAACAACTGGGTGAGCGGCTGGTTATTCTGGGTCATCACTACCAGCGCGATGAGGTATTTCAGCATACCGATTTCGCTGGCGACTCACTGAAGCTGTCACGTCAGGCGGCCGACTCGGCTGCTGATTACATCGTCTTCTGTGGCGTACATTTCATGGCTGAGGTAGCCGATATCCTGAGTCGACCCGAGCAGGTCGCGATATTGCCCGATCTGTCCGCCGGTTGCTCAATGGCCGATATGGCCGACCTGAACCATGTTGAAAAGGCCTGGCAGGAACTGGCCTCGGTGCTTGATCCAGATCAGCACATCACCCCGGTCACCTACATCAACTCAGCGGCCAATCTGAAGGCCTTCTGTGGTAGCCACGGGGGTATCGTCTGCACCTCGACCAACGCGCGCTCGGTACTGGAGTGGTCATTCAGTCAGCGTGACAAGGTGCTGTTTTTCCCGGACCAGCATCTCGGTCGCAATACCGGCTTTGCAATGGATATCCCGCTGGATCAGATGGTAATCTGGGATTACGACCAGCCGATGGGTGGGCTCAGCAAGGAACAGATCGACCAGGCCAAAATTATTCTGTGGAAGGGTTTCTGTTCAGTCCATCAGATGTTTCAGCCAGAACAGATCGACAACTTCAAGCAGCGTTACCCGGAAACAAAGATTATCGCCCATCCCGAATCACCGTTCGAGGTGTGCCAGAAATCAGATTATGTCGGTTCGACCGAATACATCATCAACACCATACGTGATGCCGAACCCGGCACACGCTGGCTGGTCGCGACCGAGCTGAACCTGGTTAATCGTCTGCATGAACAATACAAACATGAGGGCAAGAACGTGCACTTCATGTCACCCACGGTGTGTATGTGCTCGACCATGTTCCGTATCGATCCACAACATCTGCTATGGGTGCTGGAAAACCTGTTAGCAGGCAATGTCGTGAACCAGATCAAGGTGCCAGAGGAGGTGGCTGAACAGGCGCGGCTGGCACTGGACCGGATGCTGGAGGTTTCATCCTGAGCGTGTCGGCTGGAAAATGACACGCTTTCATTTATACGACTGGCTGGCGATAGGGGCCTATGTTGTCGTGGCACTGGCCATCGGCCTGTTCATGGCACGTCGTGCCTCATCATCCACCCATGAATTTTATCTGGCCGGGCGCTCATTACCCTGGTGGGTGGCCGGTACCTCACTGGTCGCAACCAGTTTTGCTGCCGACACACCGCTACTGATAACCGGCTGGGTACGGCTAGACGGTATTGCCCGCAACTGGTTGTGGTGGGGCATGGCGGTAGGCGGCGTACTGAGCTTTGTCGCAATAGCCGGCTGGTGGCGCCGCGCCAACATCACTACCGATGCCGAATTTATCGAATGTCGCTATTCAGGTCGACCGGCGCGTTTCCTGCGCGGTTTTTACGGTGGCTATCATGCCCTGATCACCAACACCCTGATACTGGTCTGGGTGCTTACCGCCATGCTCAAGCTGGTACGGGTAGTGCTTAACGTGGATGATGACAGCCTTGATGCCTGGATCGTCGGGTCTGCACTGGCACTGGCGCTGACCTATTCCTATACCTCCGGCTTGTGGGGTGTGGTAGTGACCGATGTGTTCCAGTTTCTACTGGCACTGGCCGGTGGCCTGATGCTGGCCATAGCAGCGATTGATGAGCTGGGCGGCATGGAGCTGGCTCGACAGGCCTTCGCGGCGTTACCGGACGCTACCACCCGCCTGGTGCCG
>DRJJ01000154.1 GCA_011052255.1 Gammaproteobacteria bacterium
GGTAGTAATCGTTCTGTTTACATACCGCTATGGCTGGTTCGATTCTTTCCTTTCATGCGCTGGCGCCACCGGGTCACACCTGAAAGTTTTCGCCAGGATCTGGTTGCCGGTATAACCGGTGCGTTTGTGGTATTGCCACAGGGTGTTGCGTTTGCAGCTATTGCTGGTATGCCTCCGGAATACGGACTTTATGCCGGCATGATCCCTGCGATTGTTGCAGCCCTGTTTGGCTCATCCTGGCATCTGGTATCAGGTCCGACCACAGCGGCCTCTATCGTATTGTTCTCTGCTGTTAGTGCGCTGGCTGAGCCGGGTAGTATTGATTATGTCGGGCTGGTGCTGACGCTGACATTTATGGTCGGTGTGGTGCAGTTGATTATGGGCATGGCGCGTATGGGTACGCTGGTCAACTTTATCTCCCATTCCGTGATTGTTGGCTTTACCGCGGGTGCGGCTATCCTGATTGCGTCCAAGCAGATCAAGCATTTTATCGGCGTCGAAATCGAACGTGGTGGGCATCTGCACAATACCCTGATGCATATCTGGGAGAAGCTGCCCGACCTGAACCCCTATGTAACCGTGGTGGGGTTCGTGACGCTATTCAGTGGAATCCTGGTCAAGCGCTACTGGCCACGTGTACCCTATATGATTGTCGCAATGATACTGGGCAGTGTCACGTCAATACTGATGATTAACAGCAGCGCTGAACCACTGGGTATTGCGGTAGTGGGTGCGTTGCCAGCCACCCTGCCACCTTTATCAGCACCGAATTTTTCATTGGATGTGATCAGGGATCTGGCACCGGCGGTACTGGCGGTTACCTTGTTTGCATTAACCGAGGCGGTTTCGATCGGTCGTTCGCTGGCTATGCGCAGTGGTCAACACATCGATGGCAACCAGGAGTTTATCGGCCAGGGTCTGTCTAACGTCGTGGGTAGTTTTTTCTCAGGCTATGTTGCCACCGGCTCATTCAACCGTAGCGGCCTGAATTACGAGGCCGGAGCCAAAACGCCACTGGCGGCTGTATTTGCCGGATCCCTGTTGATCGTGATTGTGGTGCTGGTTGCGCCCTGGGCGGCGTACCTGCCTAATGCGGCGATGGCAGGCATTCTGTTTCTGGTGGCCTGGGGTCTGATCGATTTCCATCATATTGGCCGCATTTTCAAAACCAGTCGTTCTGAAACCGTGATCATGGCATCAACCTTTTTCGCGACGCTGTTCCTGGAACTCGAATTTGCCATTTTTCTGGGTGTGATGCTGTCACTGGCATTGTATCTCAACCGCACATCCCGCCCACGCGTGGTGGCACGTACGCCAGATTCCAAACAACCCAAGCGCAAGTTTACGACCAACTCCAGCCTGCCGGTCTGTCCACAGTTGCAGATTATACGCATCGACGGGTCACTGTTTTTTGGTGCAGTCAGCCACGTACAGGAAGAAATCCTGAAGTTGCGCCAGCAGCACCCGAGCCAGAAGCATCTGGCCATTATCGCCACGGCCATTAACTTTATCGACGTGGCCGGGGCCGAGTTTCTGGAGCAGGAGGCCAAAAAGCGTCGTGCAGAAGGCGGCGGGATGTACCTGATCCATGTCAAATCAGGCCTGTGTGAACCGTTCAAGCGTGGTGGCTACCTGAAATCGATTGGTGATGAAAATATTTTCCCTACAAAAACCGTCGCGATACGCTGCATTTTCGACAAGCTGGATGAGTCAGTGTGCCGTACTTGCACGGCCCGCATCTTCAATGAGTGCAAGTCGGTCCCGATGCCTGCGTCACTATCTAACCCTGAGCTGAAACCTGCCTGACGGGTTGTTATACAGGAAAATTAGCCGTTTGCTTTCCTGCGCTGCGCAGGCAGGCTAAACTAAGAAGCTAAGCAGTGGTGTGTGAGGCACTACACTCTATAAAAACAACCAGTTAGGGAGTCGATCTGTGAAAAGTTTACGCATAGTTGCCGGTATACTGCTGGCAATACCTGCTGTAGCGCTGGCTTCGTCTTCGGGCGACACACTTGATTTAACCACTCATACAGTCGGCTATCTTGCACTGGCAGTGTTTGTGTTGGCCTATGCATTCGTGATGCTCGAAGAGATTACGCATTTGCGCAAGTCCAAACCCGTCATTCTGGCGGCAGGTATCATCTGGGCGATGATTGCACTGGTTTATGCCAACCATGGTATTGACCATGCGGTCGAGCAGGTGGCACGCCATACCCTGCTCGAATTCGCTGAATTGATGTTATTCCTGCTGGTTGCGATGACCTATATCAACGCGATGGAAGAGCGCGGCGTGTTCGACATGTTACGCGCCTGGTTGATCAGGAAAAACTATACCTTCCGACAGCTATTCTGGATCACCGGCATACTGGCTTTCCTGATTTCACCAGTGGCCGATAACCTGACCACGGCCTTGTTAATGTGCGCGGTGGTACTGGCGGTGGGTGTCAGTAGTCCACGGTTTGTCAGCATTGCGGCCATTAATATAGTGGTGGGGTCTAATGCCGGCGGAGCATTCAGCCCTTTTGGTGATATTACTACACTGATGGTGTGGCAGAAGGGGATAGTTGAATTCAGCGCTTTTTTTACACTGTTCCTTCCTTCTGTAGTGAATTTCCTGGTACCCGCTGCGATTATGCATTTTGCGATACCGAATGAAATGCCTGCCAAAACCAATGATGAAGCCAGTTTCAAGCTGGGTGCACGACGTATTGTTTTCCTGTTTATTTTGACCATCATGACGGCGGTCAGCTTCCACAACTTCCTGGGTTTGCCACCTGCGATGGGCATGATGACCGGTCTGGCCTATCTGCAAATTTCGGGTTATTTCATTCGCCGTAAGGAAAAGAAACTGATGAGGGTGAGCGAGTCAGGTTCGGATAAGAGTGACATGACACTTTCGGAGGAGCCGTTTGATGTTTTTCAGAATATTTCCCGTGCCGAGTGGGACACACTATTGTTTTTCTACGGAGTAGTAATGGCGGTCGGTGGCCTGGGTTTTATTGGTTACCTGGAAC
>DRJJ01000155.1 GCA_011052255.1 Gammaproteobacteria bacterium
AGCGAGACAGCGATTTGCCAGTTATGCGCCAATGATAAGCGCGATCGCAGTTTGCTGTGCATCGTTGAGACACCGGCAGATGTGATGGTGATGGAGGCCGCGACCGGCTTTCGTGGTCTGTATTTTGTGCTGATGGGGCATTTGTCACCGCTGGATGGTATTGGCCCGGAAGAACTGGGCCTGCCTTTGCTGGCAGCGCGGCTGGACCAGAACCAGGTGAGCGAAATGATTATCGCCACTAATCCAACGGTAGAAGGCGAGGCCACCGCACACTATCTGGGTGAAATGGCGCGCAAACGCGATATTCAGGCAACCCGCCTGGCCCACGGGGTGCCGCTGGGTAGTGAGCTGGAATTTGTGGACAGCTCTACGTTGTCACATGCGTTTGCAGACAGGCGTAACTTATAGATATTTATAACTATTACCCTGTGAACACTCGTTCACAGTAGAATATTCCATATATATAGAATGGAATATAGTTCTTAATCGACTCGAATATTTGCTCTGTGAAGCGTTCTAACTACTAGTATGCTAATCTTATCCAGCTAGTATGGCTGCTTTTCTCGTGTAACAGGCGGCTATGAACCCAGGAAGATTAATGGAAATAGCCTTACCCATTTCTCAGGCAAGCCGGCGTGAACTGGCCGGTATGCGCCCTGACAATTTTGCTCCTGCAGCAACGGGGCGAGAGATTGTTGTGGCAAATACTTCTTCCTCCACAGCGGATGAGTATGTACTTCAGGGTGAAGTATTAAGCGGCCGTAACAAGGAATCGCAGGACGCCTACGGTGAAACCTATGGGCCGACAAAACAGCCGCGTCAGTCAAGCTACCAGATCCCGTTTTTATCTATGGGCCAGATACGCAGTGGTATCGAAGCCTATCTCGACCAGCCGCTGGTGCCTAATGGTGCCTTGATGGAACCGCAAGGCCGTATTGATTATTACGTTTGAGTTTTTTGCGTGATAATATTACTGGCGTATCACCAGCTAAAGTAAAAAAATTCTGTTATATATTTTATCCCCTCACCCTAACCCTCTCCCTGAGGGAGAGGGGATATCAATGGTAATATTTGCACATGGCAACGGAGATAAACCATGACTGACTGTTTATTTTGCAAAATGGCATCAGGTGAAATCGAGCCAGATATCGTCTATCAGGATGATGATGTAATTGCATTTCGTGATATCAATCCGCAAGCTCCCACTCATGTACTGATCATTCCCCGCAGACATATTTCTACGATTAATGATCTACAAAGCGCTGATGCCGAATTAACCGGCAAGCTGTTTCTTGCAGCCGGGAAGATAGCCGAACAGGAGGGGATAGCCGAGCAGGGTTATCGCACCGTGATGAACTGTAATGCCGGTGCCGGCCAGACTGTTTTTCATGTGCATTTACATATGTTAGGCGGGCGTGCGATGACGTGGCCGCCGGGGTAGCCCTACGGCTTATCTCATTTTTTATCAATGTAGGGTGTGTTATTAACCCACCAGGCGTTGTGTAGCAACACTATTTCACAATGCACTCAATTCCGCATACATAGCCAGATAACGCTGATACCTGGCCGGGTCGATATCCCCCTGATCAGCGGCGGCATGCACCGCGCAACCTGGCTCATGTGTGTGGCTGCAATTATTGAAGCGACACTGGTCTAACCATTTGCCAAATTCCCGGTAACCTCTGGCCAGCTGGTTAGCCTCCAGATGCCATACCCCAAAGTCTCTTACCCCGGGCGAGTCAATTAATTCACCGCCATTTGGCAGCCGGTAAAGTACACTGGTGCTGGTGGTATGGCGACCATGCAAGGTGTTTTTTAAAGCGCCTATTTTTATCTCAATATCCGGCAACAAGGCCTTCACCAGAGATGATTTACCCACACCGGACTGCCCCACCAGTATGCTGGTATGTGACTGCAGTTGTTCATTCAGCGTACTTAAGCCATGTTCTTTTTCTACACTGGTTTCGAGCACGCTATACCCCGCATGTTCATAGCAGGCAAACTGTTTCAGTGTCGCGGCACGGCTTTGCTCATTCAGCAGATCGGTTTTGTTTAAAACAATAACGGGTTGAATGCGCATCAGCTCGGCAATCACCAGATAGCGGTCTATCAATGCCTCGCTGAAAGGGGGTTGCACGGCCATAACCACAACAATGCGGGTGATGTTGGCGGCCACCAGTCGGGACTGACCATTATTGAGAGGCCGTTCAAGTACTGAGCTGCGTTTTTCCAGCGTGGTGATAATACCGTTGTCGTTGTTCTCTATCTGGAACTGAACCCGGTCACCACACACCAGTCTGCCGAGTGAGCGGCGTATCTTGCATTGATAGAGCTGGCCTTCGCTATCTTCAACGATGGCGGTGGCACCGTGTTGGGTGATGACCAGCCCGGTTAGAGAGGATTTGTCTGCTGTCACGTTAACATAGCCAAAGTACCCGGTTAGTTTTTCTAGTCATGTATCACCCGACTGCTTGAACGAAGTCATCCCCTCTCCCCCAGGGAGAGGGGGCTAGTAGTAAAACGATTTTGCAGGCATGTCATAACAGTTCTTCAATGCGCGCAGCACAGATAAAATCATTTTCCGACAGGCCGCCGACTTCATGGGTGCTATAGCGAATAAAGCAGTGTTTATAACCGATTTCCATATCGGGATGATGGTCCTGCTGATGCGCAATCCATGCCACCGCATTCACAAAGGCCATGGTCTGGTGAAAGTTACTGAAACCGAAATCTCGATCAATGCTGAGTTTGTCAGCAGAGGGTTGCCAGTCTTCATTTATTTGCGCAAGCAGCTCATCCAGTTGTTTGCCAGCGAGCGGCGCGGTTCCTTTTGCCGGAGCGCTGCATTGCCTTGTTGCCAGACCATTCATTCTGTAAGCCTCAGGTGGTCTGCAGTTTTTGCAAATGACTCACTCGTACCGGTGCCGGTGGGTGCGAGTCGTAAAAACTGGAATACAGCGGGTCCGGCGTCAGGGTGCTGGCGTTTTCCTGATACATTTTCACCAGTGCTCTGATCAGGTCACGTGCATCACGTTGTTTGGCGGCATAGGCGTCGGCCTCAAACTCATGCTTGCGTGAGAACCATGACATCAATGGTGTGGTGAAAAAACCGAACACCGGTGACAGCAGCATAAACAGCGTGAGTCCCAGAT
>DRJJ01000156.1 GCA_011052255.1 Gammaproteobacteria bacterium
GCATCTGCACTCACCAGAAAACTGACGCGCTGCGCGGGTTGTACACTAATGGTGTGTCGGCGTGCGATAAAGTTCCCGTCCGGGTCTTCCTGTTCACTCCACATGCCGTGCATATGCATCGGGTGTGTCATCATGGTGTCGTTATGCAGGATGACGCGTAATCTCTCGCCGTAGCGAAAATGTACCGGTGTAGACTTGCCAAATTCAAGGCCGTCCAGTGACCATGTGTAACGTTCCATATTGCCGGTTAGATGCAGTTCAACTTCCCGTTCGGCACCGCGTTGGTTGAGCGGCCCACCGATGGTATGTATATCGGCATAGGTCAGTACGCGTCGGCCGTTGTTGCGCAAGCCAACGCCGGGATCATCAAGATTGATACGCGGGCTATCAACACGCATATCAACACTGGGGCCATATTCTGTCACCGCATGACGTACATGCACGGGATTCATACGCTTGCCACCGGACATGTCATGACCTGCGTGATCCATACCGGCCATGCCGGCCATACCACCCATGTCGCCCATCATGTCCTTCATGGTCAGCCATTCGGCCTTGTCCAGTGCGGGTACTTCTGCTTCCAGACCGGCCTGTGGTGTCAGTGTGCCGCGTGCGTAACCGGTACGATCCATCGACTGGGCAAAAATAGTATAAGGCTGGTCCGAAGGTTCAACGATCACATCATAGGTCTCGCCAGGGCCAAAGCGGAATTCATCAACTGTTATCGGATCAACATCGACGCCATCAACATGTACCAGCGTCATCTTCAGACCGGGTATGCGCACATCGAAGAAGCTCTGGGTGCCGCTGCTGATGAAACGCAGGCGTATCCGTTCACCGGGGTTGAACAGGCCCGTCCAGTTACCTGCCGGTGCCGCACCATTCAGCAGATAGGTATACCCATAAGCAGAGATATCGGCCAGATCGGTCGGGCTCATGCGCATCTGGTTCCACATACGTCGTTTATCTATAGCGGCGCTAAAGCCCTTGTCACTCACGTCACGGAAAAAATCTCCGGCCGTTGGCTGGTTAAAATTGTAGTAGTCGCTCATCTTCTTGAGCTTCGCGAGTACATTCATCGGGTCATCATCGGTCCAGTCGGATAGCTGTACGACATAGTCACGGTCGGCACGTATCCGCTCTCCCCCGGCGGGCTCAATGATGATGGCACCGTACATGCCGGTCTGTTCCTGGAAACCTGAATGCGAGTGATACCAGTAGGTGCCGGACTGATTCAACTTGAAGCGATAGGTGAAGGTTTCACCCGGTGCGATGCCCTCGAAACTGACACCCGGCACACCGTCCATTTTAAACGGCAGGATAATGCCGTGCCAGTGTATCGAGGTGGATACCTTCATGTGATTGGTCACACGTATGGTCACCGTGTCGCCTTCGCGCCAGTGTAAAATGGGAGACGGGATCGACCCATTTATAGTGGTCGCCATGACCGGCGTACCGGTGTAGTTGACCATGGTCTCGTCAACTACCAGATCAAATTCTGTGCCGGATAGTACCGGCGCCATACCGGTGACGGTAGCTGCAGTCGTCTCTCCCGCCCAGACAGCATTGAGCAGCGGCGACATCCCCAGCGCAGCGCCACCCAGCGCAAGACCCTGTACAAATCGCCGGCGTGAGTGACTGGGAACAACAAGAGGCTGTTGGGAAATACGCTTCATATCCGGTTTTTCCTTTTCCAATAATCTGTTCTACCGGGCAGGCCATAACAAATTACAGAAAGATTAGCCGACTTGTTACCCGCCAGCCTGTGGTATCGAGTGAACCCCATATTGAAATTAGTATAACCCAGAATTTTTGATTTAACCTGCCAGCTGACCGCAAGCACTCCCGGTTCTTAACCTGTATTTTTCTGGGTGAATATCAAACTCATTCAGCTTGACCTGTGACCAACACACAGCTTCTATACTGGATTTATATTCTTGTAGTCTTTAACCTAACTGAATAGAAGGTGGACATGATGGAATGGTTAACACAAAACTGGTACTGGGTACTGATTGGCATCGCATTTGTTGCCTTACACCTGTTTGGCCACGGCGGCCATGGTGGGCACAGCAAACCGATTGAGCCGGGTAAACACACGAGCTAGCAAGCTTAACTCTGTGTAGTGGCACCATGAAAGAGAATATTGCACATTCGGGAGCCTGGGGCGTTGCCATCATCATGATCGTGGTGGTGTCCTGGGTGTTTTATCGTTACTTCGCACCGAAAACATGGCGTGAATGGGCAAGCGCGGGAGTCGTGCAGGCATTTATTATTGCACTGTACGCAGAGATGTATGGGTTCCCGCTTACCATTTACCTGTTCGCACGATTTTTTGGCCTGGATCGTTACAATCTAAACGCCAATCTCTGGTCTTCATTAATAGGACTAGGCGAGACAGGCATGCTGCTATCAATGTTGCTTGGCTACGCATTTCTGATTGTCGGCATCGGCCTTTTCGTTCAGGGCTGGCGTGCACTTCACCACGCGCGCCAGCAGAACCGGCTGGTCACCACTGGTCTGTATAGTCTGATCAGACACCCTCAGTATACGGGTCTGTTTATCGGGCTGTTTGGCGAGGGTGTGGTACATTGGCCTACCCTGTTCTCTGTGGGTTTATTTCCGATCATTGTACTGGCTTATGTGCTGCTGGCGCGCAGCGAAGAGAAACGGGTGATCGAGCAATTTGGTGATGAATATCGCTCTTATCAGCAACAGGTACCCATGTTTTTTCCGCGCGCAGGCCAATGGCGGCAACTACTCAAACGATCCAGATTGTCTGCCGACAAAGACAAACACACACCCGAGTAATCGCAGTGATGCATAGCATCGACTATGATCAAGGAAGAGGACTGTGATAAATGTCACTTCCATCCAGAACAATAATAGTCAGTCTATCGGTCGGGGGTGGTCAAACATGACGATCGAATATGCCTTTCCCTGGGCAGTGAGACGTTATGCCTTACTCGGCGTGTTCGGCTTGCTTACATTCGTGTCATCACTGTTTGTTGTGCACCTGACCGGTATTGATTTCGACTGGATGCGCGACTATGTCAGTAACCTCGCAAACGAACCGCTCGGCTGGGTCTTTATCGCCGGTACCTTCGTGCATGGCTGGGGTAATCTGGCTCTGGCCAGAGCACTATACGGCACGCTCGACCAGGGGAGATTACGAACCTGGGCGATCTCGCTGTTTTGTCTGGCTGCTGTAGGCATTCTGGTAGCCGCCTTGTTTCCTGTTGACCCCACCGGTCAGTTACCCACCACAACCGGGCGCATACATCGCAGTGCAGCCAGTGTTACCTTTTTTTCCGAACTCGGCGCGCTGTTCGTTTTTTCAGCCGCATTTAGCTATTACCCTCACTGGCGTAACCAGCAGCGGGTTTCTCTGGTGATGTCGGTGAGTGCGGCTTTAGCCATGGTGGCCTTTATTATCGCTCTGCAGGTGGACGTGACGCCGGGGCTGGCGGAGCGTGTGGCGCTGTCGACTTTACTGGTCTGGGAGGTCTGGATCTGTTATCAACTGCTGCGGCCATCAGGGCAAAAAATAAAACAATGAATTATCTATCCTGATCCCCTCACCCCAACCTCTCCCCAGGGGAGAGGGTGTTTATGGGACATTAGCGAGTAGAAATAGAATATTGAAAAGATGATCTTACGCTCTGACCAAAACATAATTACTGCCTACGCACACTGGATCATCCGCTGGCGTTGGCTGGTGTTGGTTTTATGTTTTCTGGTAGTAGCAGTAGCGGCCTATGGTTTGCGCAATTTCCAGTTCAGCGCCGACTACAAGGCCTATTTCGGGCCTGACAATCCCGAGCTGATCGCCTTTCAGGCTTTTGAAAACACCTACACCAAATCTGAAAATATTATTTTTGTCCTGCAGCCCGCAGATAAAAATGTGTTCAGCCGCCAAACGCTGGAGATAGTCAGACAGTTAACCAAAGATGCATGGCAGATTCCCTACAGTATCCGTGTTGATTCGATCACCAATTTTCAGCACACCACGGCCAATGGTGACGATCTGGCAGTCGCTGATCTGGTCGATCAGACCGCTGATCTGACAGACAGACAGCTGACCGAAATAAAAAAAGTCGCCCTTAGTGAACCCGCCCTGGTGAAACGTTTGATCGCTGATAATGGCAGCACCACCGGCGTAGCGGTTACTCTACAGTTCCCTGGCAATGATCAAACCCGGCAATTGCCAGAAGCAGTCGCTTATGCCGAAATGATGGTTAAAAATCTGCGTGCCTCGCATCCTGATCTTACTGTGGCATTAACCGGCGTTGCGGTTTTTAGTGTCGCCGAAATTCAGGTCAGCGAATCGGATTCATTCACTCTGGTGCCGGTGATGTACGGCCTGATGATCGTGTTGCTGTTAGTATTTCTGCGTTCGCTATCCGGCACTGTTGCAACTCTGGTGGTGGTGAGCCTGTCAGTACTGACGGCTGTGGGATTAATGGCCTGGTCTGGTATCAAAATGAATGCATCGACTGCGCTGGCGCCGATTATCATTTTAACCCTCGGCATTGCCGACAGTGTTCACATTCTGTTAACCCTGTTTCAGGAAATGCGTGCCGGTCGATCAAAACATGACGCACTGGTAGAAAGCCTGCGGCTTGATACAGAGCCGGTGTTTCTGACCAGCCTGACCACAGCTATTGGCTTTCTCAGTCTGAACTTTTCGGATTCACCTCCGTTTCATGAGTTGGGTAACATCACCGCCACTGGCGTGGTGGCTGCGTGGGTGTTTTCGATGACGGCGCTGCCCGCGATGATGGCCATATTGCCGCTGCGCATCAAGGCGCAAACCGGACAACGCCGACTGGCCATGGATCGCTTTGGTGACTTTGTTATCAAACGACGTAAGCCGCTGTTATGGAGTATGCTGGCGCTGACTGCATCATCTCTCGCTTTTATCCCGCACCTGCAACTGGATGACCGTTTCGTACAATGGTTTGATCGCAGTATCCCGTTTCGCGTTGATACCGACTTCGCCACCGCCAACCTCACCGGCCCGTATACACTGGAATTTTCGCTCGACAGTGGTGAGGCCGGTGGTATTGCAGAACCTGCCTACCAGAAACGACTTGAGTCTTTTGCGGTATGGCTACGTACACAGCCTGAGGTCACCCACGTTAATGTCTTCACCGATGTGATGAAACGTTTGAACCGGTCCATGCACGGCGATAATCCGGACTGGTATCGTCTACCCGAACAGCGCGACCTGGCAGCGCAATATCTGCTGCTGTATGAAATGTATCTACCCTATGGCCTTGATCTGAACAGCCAGATAAATCTGGACAAGTCCGCAAGCCGCCTGACCGTTACGCTGGATACTATCTCGCAAAAACGTATCATCACGATAATCGATCGATCAGAGGCCTGGTTAAAAGCAAACATGCCGCCGGTCATGCAGGCAAAAGCCACCGGCACGATAGTTATGTTCGTCCACCTGGCGATACGCAATATTATCGGTATGCTGGGCGGTACCGCGCTGGCTTTTTTGCTGATTTCCATGATGCTGATTTTTGCCCTGCGCAGCCTGCGCCTGGGTTTGATCAGTCTGATTCCCAACATCGTACCGGTACTGATCACCTTTGGTTTATGGGCTGCATTTGTTCATGATATTGGCATTATCGCGTCCATGATCACCGCAACCAGCATGGGATTAATTGTCGACGATACGGTACATATACTCAGTAAGTACAACCGGGCCAGACGTGAGCAAGGCCTGAGCACAGAGGATGCGATTCGTTTCAGTTATTCACACGTAGGCAAGGCGTTGTGGGTCACCACACTGACGCTGGTCGCCGGTTTTCTGGTGTTGTCATTTTCCAGCTTCAAGCTCAACGTGGATATGGGGATACTCACAGCAACCGCAATCAGTATCGCCCTGGTAATGGATTTTCTATTGTTGCCACCGTTACTGCTCTTGATGGACAGGAAAAAACCCTAAAACCCTCTTAATGCCATGGCCTGATTGACCCGGCCAATGGCCAGTTCGTAGGCTGCGGTGCGTAAATCTGTGTTGCCTTGCTTCGCCAGATCATGGACTTGTTGGTAGACCTGGCCAAGACGCTGCTCCAGGCGCAGCATGACCGTGTCATACTCCCACGGGAATTCCTGCAGGTTCTGTACCCACTCATAATAGGAAGTCAGCACTCCACCCGCATTGGCCAGCAGATCGGGCACCACCATAATACCCCGCTCGCACAGGGTCGTATCCGCCAGATGAGTGATCGGCATATTGGCGGCTTCGACCACCAGACGGGCCTGAATGGCATCGGCATTGTCGCAATTAATAGTGGCCTCAATAGCGGCCGGAATCAGGATATCGCAGGACAGTTCCAGCAGTTCGGCATTGTTGATCGATTCTGTACCCGGCAAGCCTTCAAGCCAACCGGTTTTGGTAACGTAGTGATGTGCCTGCTCGATATCGATACCCGTTTCACATATGACACCGTTGTGCGCATCGGATAGTGCTATGACACGAGCACCCATGGCGGCAAGATGCTGTGCGGTATGAAAACC
This sequence comes from Gammaproteobacteria bacterium, assembly GCA_011052255.1. Classification (GTDB taxonomy): domain Bacteria; phylum Pseudomonadota; class Gammaproteobacteria; order DRJJ01; family DRJJ01; genus DRJJ01. Next base: position 6,535 of record DRJJ01000156.1, read on the forward strand.
GACATTACCAAAACCCTGAATCACAACCGCGGCATCTTTTATGGGTAGCGCCATTTCACTTGCTATCTTGCCGGTCAGGTAGGCAACCCCCCGACCGGTAGCCTCCAGCCGCCCGGCTGACCCACCCAGTTCTATGGGCTTGCCAGTCACGATAGCAGGGGTATAACCATGGGTCTTGCTGTATTCCTCGAGGATCCATGCCATCACCTGTGGGTTGGTGCCGACATCCGGCGCCGGGATGTCGTGATGCACACCAAATACCAGTCCCATTTTCTGGACAAAGCGCTTGGTCAGAGTCTCCAGCGCATACTGGCTCAGCTGGTTAGGGTCGACTGCGATCCCCCCTTTCGCGCCACCGAAAGGGACATTCACCAGGGCTGTCTTCCAGGTCATTAATTGCGCCAGCGCGCGAATCTCGCCCATGTTGACTGATTGATGGAAACGCAGACCACCTTTGAAGGGACCGCGTGCATGATTGTGTTGCACCCGGTAACCGGTGTAGGTATGCAGTTCACCACCATCATCATCTGTACGATGTGGTCGCAGCGGAATGCTGACGGTAGTCTCCCGGAATGCCGATAACAGTAGCTCCCTTTGCGCGTTCTCTAGTTGTAGCGACTCAAATGCCCTTTCCAGAAAATGGTTTTGCGTTTCCTGACACTGGCAATGCTTGTGTTCAGTCGGCATGGTACCCCTTATCGTCTATTGTTAGATTCATAATCTGAGTAACAGGCAAGGATTCTGCGCACTGGCAGGTGTTCTATTTCCGAGCCGGCGCATGATCGACATTCACCCCGTGACAGGGATATAAATCGTCACGCCGCAAGGGTATTGGTAGTAGATCCTGCTGATGACCAACCAGTAACTGATGAACACCAATACTGCCTTTATTAAAGAAGTAAGCGGAACCTGCCATGTATAAACGCCATAGCCTATAAGTCACTTCACTGGTCTGGCTGATGGCTTTTTCACGATTCGCCTCCAGTGCCGCAACCCAGCGCCGCAAAGTATAAGCATAATGACGACGCAGGCCTTCCGTATCCAGCACTTCAAAACCGGCCTGTTCCATCGCGGAAGCCACTTCACTGACGCGTGTCAGCTCTCCATCCGGAAAGATATAACGATTGATAAAACGGGTCAACGGTGTCCGACTCCAGCGAGTATCGCTGGTTATGCCGTGGTTCAGAAACAGTCCGCCCGGCTTCAGGACACGTTTGACTGTGCCAAAATAGGTCGGAAAATTTTTCAGCCCGACATGCTCAAACATGCCGACACTGACTACCCGGTCGTATGCTGCCTGTTCCGGCAAATCACGGTAGTCGAGCAATTCAATCTTCACCTGCTGCTCCAGACCTTCGGCAATCACCCTTTCATTGGCAAAACGCTGCTGGGCCTTGCTGAGTGTAATCCCGTGTACCGTAACGCCATAGTAGCGCGCCGCATAGATGGCCAGTGCGCCCCATCCACAGCCGATATCAAGTAAGGTTTGACCGGGCTGCAAGCGTAATTTACGACACAGGTAGTCCAGTTTCTCTCGCTGTGCTTCAGCCAGAGACTGTTGCTCATTACTGAAATAGGCGCAGGAATAAACCATCTCCGGATCCAGCCACAGGCGGTAGAATTCATTACTGACATCATAGTGATGCGCTATGCTGGCTCGGCCATTCTTGTGTGTTGTTTTGCCCGATGACTTTTCCGTCATTACTGATCTGTGATGGAGACCAGGCAATTGTAATGCCGACCACAGCAGGCGCCACTTTTTCCCAGGTGATAAATGCAATGTTTTAAGGTGTGTCTCCAGGTCAAACAATGCTTCCATATTGCCATTGATGGATATCGCGCCATCAAGGTAGGCCTCCGTGAGGCGTGACAGACTGCGATATAAAACCAGCTCACGTATCACTCCGGGATCATGAAAGATTATACAACACTCGGTGTCCGCGCTACCGGCCTTCTGACTGCCATCCCAAAGCTGGATTGCCACCTTGCCCTGGTAGTCCTTGAGCAGAGTTGACATGATTCGGGAACTGATAGTTGCGATCGATTTA